>NZ_DDHH01000125.1:0-76094 GCF_002338015.1 Rhizobium sp. UBA1881 | reverse complement strand
CTTGCGGACGTAGTGAAACACCGTCGTCCCATAGGCGGTGTGAAACAGGCGTTGCAACGTGTTGACGCCGACGCCGACCTCGGCAGCCAGCGCATCGACGGAAGGTGGCGGACCATCGACCGCAAGCAACTCTTCCGCGCGTTTCAGGCGCTGGCGTTCGACGGGGCTGAGGCTGTGAGGCTCGGGCTGGGCATGGCCGGTATTCGTGACCTGGGAGAAAGCATCGGCGATGATCTGCAGGATGCGGCTTTCCATATAGAGGCGCGATAGATAGGTCTCGACACCGGCTGGGTTGATCACCTGTTCCGCAAGCGCGATCAGCGAAGCGCTCGGCTTCCAGGATTGGGCCGCAAGTGTGGTCGCGGTGAATTGCCTGAGCGCATCGGCGCCGGACCCGCCAAGCACATCCCCTGATTCCAGCCATTCCGGGAAGATCTTGATGGTTAGCTTCCTCAACCGATCGCCGATCGCCGCGCGCCGGCGAAAGACCTCGCGTTCTTTCTGATAGAACAGCGTGGCGGAAGGCACCCAGCGTCCCGAACCGGATTGCTGCTGCGCCATCGGAATATCCTTGTCGCCGATACTGGCGCTGACGCCGCCCTGGAAGAACAGCTTGATGCCAAGATGCGGCGGCGCTTCGGTTTCGGTGCGCAGGTCGCAAAGATTGGTGACGTCGGAATAGTGAACGGTGAGCCCGCTGCGGATCTGTGTCTTTTGGAAGCGACCGCGCAGAAGCGTATCCTCGCCCTGCCGGTTGGATGCGAGCAGGCGGAAGGATTGGTTCTCCTTCTGCAAGTGATCAAAAAAATCCTGCGCCTTGACGAGCGAATTCATCGAACCAGTCCCGTTTTTTGATGCCGCACCGCCACCGTGTGTTCTGCAAACGATATTGAGGCTTTTTCAAACAAGTTCGCGGTGGCCGGACATCCCCTTCGCCTTATAAAGAATAAACATGATTAATTCCATCATATTTTAAACGAGTGTGTGTTTCCGGTCGTTGGACTGGACAGCAGATGCCTCGTGAGTGACTGAGGGACATAATGGTTTCTATTCGAATTCTCCTCCGCGCAGCGGTCGTCACGCCCGCCATTCTCGGAGCGGCCACCGCCGTGGCGCAAGAACAGACGGCGACTGATCTGCAGAAGATCACCATCACGGCCGATGGCGCGAAGGACAAGGGTCCGGTCGCCAAGCGTTCGCGCTCGGGTACCAAGACCGATACACCGCTCATCGAGACGCCTCAGTCAGTCTCCGTGGTGACGCAAGAAGACATCGAGAAGCGCGGCGCGACCAGCGTGGCAGCGGCACTGCGCTATGAGCCGGGCGTCACGACGGGCTCGCGACCCGGCGACCGGTTCGACAGCGTCTTCATCCGCGGCTTCGGAGGTTTCGGGGGAGCAGCAAACTACATCCATTATTGGGATGGTCTGAGGCTGCCGACGGGGCTCAATTACAATGTGCCGTCGGTCGATCCATATTTCCTCCAGCGTATCGATATCACCCGCGGACCGGCATCGGTGCTCTACGGCTCCGGCAATCCCGGCGGCCTTGTCAATCTGGTCAGCAAGGAGCCGGAAGCGGAAGCCTCTCACGAGGTGCTGACGCGCTTCGGCAATAATGGTCGCGCTGAAGCGGCTTTCGATTTCACCGGGCCGGTTGAAGGCAATGACCAGCTTCTCTACCGGCTCACCGGCATCGCCACCCAATACGATCTCGGCTTCGACTATTCCGACAGCTCGCGCGTCGCGCTGGCTCCATCGGTCACCTGGGCGCCCGACAACGACACGACCTTGACCCTGAAGGCGAGCTATACACGCGATCCGAACGCTGCGCTGACGAACTGGATGCCGGCGCTCGGCACCCTGCAGACGAACCCGAACGGCCAGATCCCCTATGATTTCTTCAGCGGCAATCCGAACTACAACCAGTTCGAGCGCACGCAGGCGACGCTGGGATACGAGTTCGAGCAGCACCTGAACGATACCTGGACGGTTCGGCAGAACCTGCGCTTCATGCATAATGAGAGCGAGTTCAAGGCCTACTCTGTCGCGCCGGGCGCCCCATGGGCAAGTGCCGCGAGCTGCGGCGGCGTGAGCTATCTGTGCCTTTCGCGCCAGTCGACCCATTATGTCGAACAGTTCAACGCGCTGGCCGTCGACAACCAGGCGCAGGCGGATTTCAATACGGGCGCGCTGGAGCACACCGTCCTGTTCGGCCTCGATTACCAGCAGGTGGACGCGAGCGCGACCTATGGAAACGGCGCAACCACCTATCTGAACTACCTCAACCCCGTGTACGAGGCCGCTCCGAACGTCAAGTTCACCGGGCATCAGGACCAGACGCGCCGGCAGACCGGCGTCTATATTCAGGATCAGATGAAGCTGGACAATTGGTCCTTCGTTCTCGCCGGCCGCCAGGATTGGGCCAGCATCGACAATGCGACGACCAATCTCACCTCGAATGTCACAAGCAATTCCGAGACGACCGACAGCGCCTTCACCTGGAAAGCCGGTCTTCTCTACGAGTTCGATAACGGCATCGCTCCTTACGCCAGCTATTCCACCTCCTTCGACCCGACCACCGGGACCGGCTACGGCGGCGTCAACTTCAAGCCGACGACGGGCCAGCAGTATGAGGTCGGCATCAAGTATCAGCCGCAGAACATGGACGCGCTCTTTACCGTTGCGCTCTACGACCTGACCCAGCAGAACGTGCTGACGACGGACACCGCCCATCCGGGCACCGGAACGAGCATGGGCTGCAGTGCAACGGTGTGCCAGACGCAGACCGGTGAGGTCCGTTCGCGCGGCGTCGAACTGGGAGCGAAGTTCGCGGTGACGGATAACCTTAACCTGATCGCGTCTTACTCCTACAACGACATCAAGGTCACGAAGAGCAACGTTGCGAACGTGGAAGGCAACACGCCTGTCGGCGCGCCGGAGCATATGGCAAACCTTTGGGCCGACTATACGCTGAGCGATGGCCCGCTTGCAGGCCTCGGTTTTGGCGGCGGCGCGCGCTATATAGGCGGCACTTACGGCGACGCCACGAATACGGACGCGATGAAGGTGCCTGGCTACACTCTGTTCGACGCGGCCGTACATTACGACTTCGGCCAGAACAACCCAGAGTTCAAGGGCCTGACGGCCGCGGTCAATGTGACAAATCTCTTCAACAAGGAGTATGTCGCGGCTTGCGCCTCCGCTGCGCAATGCTTCTACGGCACTGGCCGCACGGTTATGGCGACCCTTGCCTATAAGTGGTGACGGAAATGGACGCGGCTATGAGATTGGGCAATTCGATGAGATGCTGCATGCTCGAGATATTTCGCCTCCTTGTCTTGCTGATCGGGCTAAGCGTTGCGGGTGCGGCGCATGCTGAGCTGTCGCTGACCGATCTCAAGGGCCGCAACGTCACCCTCCAGAAGCCGGCGAGCCGGATTCTGGTCGATGACGGGCGGATGATCATCGCTCTGTCTTTCCTGAGCGACGATCCCATCAGCCTCGTTGCCGCATGGCCGCATGACATCGATCGTTTCGGCCGCGAGCTCTACGCGACCTACCTGGCCAAGTTCCCGGCGATTGACACCTTGCCGAGATCGACAAGCAACACGCAGGACATGGCGGTGGAGCAGGTGATCGCGGCCAAGCCCGATCTGGTGATCCTGTCGCTGCACTCGCGTCCGGCCGAGCAGCAGCTTGCACAGCTCGATGAAGCCGACATTCCTGTGATCTTCGTCGATTTCTCCGCCGATCCCTTCGTCAATACCGACAAGAGCCTTGATATCCTCGGCAAGGCGATCGGCCGCGATGAACAGGCGCAAAAAGTCGTCGCGTTCCGGCAGCAACAGAAACGCATGCTGACGGAAAGGATCAGCAAGGCGGGCGCCCTGCAAAAGCCGGTCGTCTTCATGGAGACGCACGCGTCCACAAATGAAGCATGCTGCAATTCACCGGGTTCGGGCAATGTGGGCCGTTTCATCGATTTTGCCGGCGGCGCCAATATCGGCGCGGTTCTAAAGGGAAGACCATCCGGGCAGATCAGCCTAGAATATGCGCTCGCAACCAAGCCGGATATCTATATCGCCAGCGGCGGCCAGTATATGGAAAAGCGCGGCGGCTTGCTGGTCGGTCCGAACTACAGTGCGTCGGAGACACAGGCGTCACTCGATCGCCTTCTCGCGCGCCCGGGGTTCTCATCGCTACCGGCGATCGAAAAGGGCAATATTCACGGCATTTCCCAACAGCTCTTCAATTCGCCGCTCGATCTTCTGGCACTTGAGCTGATCGCTCGCTGGGTGCATCCCGATCTGTTTGCCGATATCGATGTGGAGGCCGTGCGACAGGAGTTCAACGGCTTCATGGCCGTGCCACTCACGGGAGCATATTGGACGAAATGATGGGGTTCGGTCGCAGCATGAAAAAGCATCACCAGCAATCGGCCGAATGTCCCGAGACATTGATCCGGACACCCTATGTCCTGCCCGGCTGCGAAAGGTTCCGCCAGCGATCGATCGTGAGCGGTCTCGATTACGAGATCTTCGTGTCGGTTCCAGACGTCGAACCGCCGGCATCGGGTTTCCCCGTTCTCTATCTGCTCGATGGCAATTCCGATTTCGTGACCGTCTCGGAAACGATGAAGCGCGTCTCACGGCGCCCACAGGCGACCGGGATATCACCGTCCATTGTCGTTGGCATCGGCTACCCTGATACCGAAAGCTACAACATAGACCGCCGGCAGTTCGACCTCACGCGCCATGCGCCGGATGAGGCGGCTCTACCCGATGCGTCCAGCGGCGCCTGCGGTGGACAGGACGCATTCGTCGCGTTTCTGCGCACGCAGCTACAGCCGCATATCGAGACGGTCTATCCTGCCGATCCGGCCCGCCGAATGCTGATGGGGCACTCGCTTGCCGGCTACTTCGTCCTCGACATATTGAGCCGCCGCCCTGAGTTGTTCTCAGGCTATATCAGCTTCAGCCCCTCCATCTGGTGGGACCGAGCCGGGCTGATGCAGGCAGGCGCCGCGATCCGTGCCCCTACCCCGCTGCGGCTTCATATCTCCGCCGGCCGTTGGGAGCAGGAACTCGCGCCCTGGCAGGACCTGGAAAGCCTGACGGGTCGCTATCATCAAGTGCGCGAGGCACGACGGATGATCGACAACGCGCGAGAATTTGCGGAGGCCATCCGTCCCGTCGTCGGCGAAAAGGCGGTGAAATTCGAGGTCGGCGCCGACGAGGACCATTCAACGATCGTTACGGTCATGCTCTGTCGCGCATTGCGGTTTGTTGCGGCACGATAGGGCGAGCGACAAAACCGTGACATCCAGCGCACACACGGCGTACCATTTCCCGCCCCTTGTTTGGCCTGCGGTCGCTTTCCACGTGCCGCAGGCCAAGGCGTCACATATCTCCCGGCGAGACACCGGTGATCGTTTTCGAGATATCCCATAGCCGATCGGCCGCTTGAGGATCCATCGCCCACGGCGCAACGCCCTTGTCTCCCGGCGCCTCTTCCTGAGGGAGAGATATCTCGCAATCTTCGCAGTAGACACCGCCTATCCCGACCAGCTGCGGTGAAGTTGCGGCCCACACACTCGTCGCGGCGCCCTGCTCGGGTGACTTCAAATCGCGGGAGGGATCGACGCGGCGATCACCGTTCTCATCATAGACATCAAACGCGTTGATCTCTTCTTCGCTGAGATGGCGGGCGAGGTCCGTCAGGATGACCCCGGGGTGCAAGGAGAACGCCCGCACACCGAATGCCGTTCCACGTTGATCAAGACCAAGCGCGAAAAGCGCATTGGCGGTCTTTGCCTGACCATAGGCTTGCCACTTGTCATAGGGGCGCGCGCGGAAGTCGATATCGTCAAAATCGACCGGGCAGATCTGATGACCCCGCGAGGAGACCGAGACGACGCGGGCGTTACCCGACTTAACGAGAGCCGGCCAAAGACCGGCCACCAGCCGGAAATGTCCAAGGTGGTTGGTGGCGAACTGGCTCTCATGGCCGTCGACATCGCGGGCCAGCGGCGTTGCCATGATCCCGGCGCTGTTGATCAGGATGGAGACAGCCCTGCCCTGTCCAACAATCCTGTTCGAGAAGGCGGCGATCGATGCGGCGTCGGTGAGGTCCATCGTCTCGATGGTCACGTTCCCTATTCCGGCCAGCGTCCGCTCGGCCTTGCCGCGATCGCGCGCCGGAACGATCACATGCGCGCCGGCGCTTGCAAGCGCCCGCGTTGTTTCCACCCCAAGCCCGGAATAGCCGCCCGTCACGATCGCCGTCTTGCCGGTAAGATCGAGGCCCTCGACGACGTTAAGTGCCGTGCTCGCTGCGCCGAATGGCGATCCGATTGGTTTTTGCTCGGACATGTCTTCACTCCTTCGTTTTTCTGGTGTCCGCAACGCATATCGTGTAGATTTTCGGTGACTGCAGCCTGAAGAATCCGGAATTTTGTCGTGATCGTCCAAAACATGCATGATGCTCTCTCCGACGTTCTGGGCGCAATCGATGCCCGCGCGCTGTTTTCCGTGCGGTTTGCTGCCTCGGGACCGTGGTCAGTCGCCTTTCCAGCGCCGAGCTATCTGAAGTTCAATGCCGTGCGGCGCGGTGCCGCATGGATTATCGAGGACGGCGCCGCACCTCGCCGAGTTGAGGCCGGAGACTGCCTTGTCGTCAGCGGCAGGTCGTTTACACTTTGCAGCGATCCGAAGGTGCCTTCGGTCCCGGCAAGCAAGGTTTTCGCCAATGCCGGCCTCGATGTGACGATCGGCGACGGCTCTGACTTCGTGTTGCTCGGCGGAAGTGTCAATCTCGACACGGTAGATGGTTCGCTATTGACGGATGCGCTGCCACCGCTCGTCGTCATCAAAAGTGACGATGCCGGCCCGATCGGCTGGCTGCTTGAGCAACTGGACCGTGAATGGAACGGTACGGCACCTGGTTCTCGTGTCGCCTGCAACGATCTTTTGCGCCTAACGTTCATTTACGTTCTGCGCGCCTACCTCGCGCAGGACCGCGCTCAGCATCCCGGATGGCTCGCGGGCCTTGCGGACAATCGCCTGGCACCGGCGCTGCGGGCAATCCACGCTGATCCCGCGCACCCTTGGACGGTCGAAACGCTTGCGCGCCTCGTTGGCCAGTCCCGCTCGACGTTTGCCGAACGCTTCAAGGTGACCGTTGGGGCATCCCCGATGGACTACCTTGTCCGTTGGCGGATGCGGATCGCCGCCGCCCGCCTTCGCCGCGGTGAGGAACCCCTGCCGCGCATTGCGCAGTCGCTGGGCTATGCCTCCGACAGTGCATTCGCAGCGGCATTCCGGCGGGTTCTTATGGAATCGCCCGCGCGATATCGCAGTATACATCGCGCATCCGGTGCAGGAGCGCGGTAACTGTTATCTGCGATATAGGGCGCGGCACTTGTTGTACGCATGATGGCGATATAGCGTATACGCCACCGAAACATTCATTGAAGTCCCATGTCATCGAATTCCGACCGGGTCGATATCGCCCATCGCACCCTGAGACAGGCCATTATCGAGCAGGCGATCAAAGCCGGTACCAAGCTGCCCGAGGATGAGATCGGCAAGCACTTTTCCATGAGCCGTACTCTGGTACGCGCCGTGCTGGCAAAATTGCAGGCTCAGGGGCTGGTCGATACCTATCACAAACGCACAGCCACGGTCGCTCAGCCGAGCCTTGAGGAAGCACGCGATGCATTCGCGGTGCGCCGTGCGCTGGAGCGCGAGGTCATGAAGGCGGTGGTCAAGCGCTGGAGCCCCGCCATCGAGAAGAGCCTGCGCGAACATGTCCAGGAGGAGGAGGGCGCCCATGCCAAGGGCGACGTCCGGCTTTCGACGCGGCTTGCCGGCGAGTTCCATCTGAAGCTTGCCGACCTTGCGGGCAATGCACTCCTGCAGCGCTATCTCTCCGAACTGGTGTCGCGCTGTTCGCTGATCCTTGCCATGTATAGCCGCCCGCATTCGAGCGAATGCGCCATCAGCGAGCACTCCGGGCTCATCGCTGCCCTCAAGAAGGGCGATATCGCCGCCGCTGAGCGCTTGATGGATGATCATCTGTCGTCAGTAGAAAGCCGGGCGCTGTTCGAGGACGAGGCGGCCATTGAGCCTGATCTTGGCTCGATCCTCTCCCGCTTCTCCGCTCGCACCGCGGGCTGATTGCCGCTTTTTCAATCACGTATACATGATTTTGCATTTTATGTAGACGTGGAACCAACCGCGACTGCTTGTCGACGTGGGCGCAGCCAGGTGCAACTCGGGTTTTATATCAACGATTCCATAAATTTAGCGCCTCGGCGCATCGTTCGCCGCGACAATCGATACGGACTGGCATCAATGTTGCATACGTGATTATAGTGATCATGTAGCCAAGATTGTCATCATGCCACATACGATATCGCCACATACCGAACACCGCCTCGAGCTGCGAGGAATCCGCAAGGCCTATCCGGCCGTGGTCGCCAATGACCGGATCGACCTTTGCGTCCGTCCGGGTGAGATCCACGCCGTCGTCGGCGAGAACGGTGCCGGCAAGTCGACGTTGATGAAGATCATCTACGGCATGGTACCGCCGGATTCCGGCGAGCTCCTGTGGGATGGGCGCGAGGTTTCGATCGCCTCGCCCGCCGATGCGCAGAAGCTCGGTATCGGCATGGTGTTCCAGCACTTCGCGCTGTTCGACACGCTCTCGGTGGCGGAAAACATCGCGCTGGCGCTGCCGGGCCGCCCGCCGATCGAACCGCTGTCGAGAAGGATCAACGAAGTCGCCGCGCGCTATGGCCTGCCGGTAGAGCCGGAGCGGCATATCTACACGATGTCAGTCGGCGAGCGGCAGCGGGTCGAGATCATCCGCGCGCTTTTGCAAAATCCGCGCCTGCTCATTCTCGACGAGCCGACCTCTGTGCTGACGCCGCAGGCGGTCGAAACGCTCTTCGTCACGCTGCGCCAGATCGCGGCCGAGGGATGCAGCATTCTCTATATCAGCCACAAGCTGAACGAGATCAGGGATCTCTGCCATACCGCAACCATCCTGCGCGGCGGCCGGGTCACCGGCATGTGCGATCCTAGACAGGAAAGCCCAGCCTCGATGGCCCGCATGATGATCGGCGCCGATCTCCCGAGCTTTCGCCATCGAGGCGACACGTTGGCCGGCAAAACACGCCTCAGCGTGTCCGGTCTGACGCTCCCTACCCAGGATCCGTTCGGCACGGCACTTGGCGACATTAGCTTTGCGGTGCGCGGCGGCGAAATTCTCGGCATTGCCGGCGTCTCGGGCAACGGTCAGCAGGAACTGCTGGGAGCACTCTCGGGCGAAACGCCGCTATCGAATGCCGATGCAATCACCATCGACGGCAAGCCAGCGGGCCACCGCGATCCGGCCGGCCGGAGGCGGCTTGGCCTGTGCTCCGTTCCCGAGGATCGGCTGAAGCAGGGCTCGGTCCCCTCGCTGCCGCTCCTGGAGAACGTGCTGCTCACCGCCAATCGCAACGGCGCTATTCGCGCCGGTCTCATCCGCTTCGATCGCGTTAAGGCCTATGCCGAGCGCTGCATTCAGGCCTTCGACGTCAGGACGCCAGGCGCCCAGGCGCAGGCCGGCAGCCTGTCCGGCGGCAACCTTCAGAAATTCATCATCGGCCGCGAGATCCTGCAGGAGCCGGGCGTGCTGATCGTCTCGCAGCCGACCTGGGGTGTGGACGTCGGAGCGGCACTCATCATCCGCCAGGCGCTGCTCGACCTGCGCGATCGGGGTGCGGCGATCGTCGTCATCTCCGAGGAACTCGACGAACTCTTCGAGATCTCCGACAAAATCGCCGTCATAGCCGGCGGCCGGCTGACGGCGGCCATACCGATTGCCGAGGCAAACCGCGATGCGATCGGCATTGCCATGTCCGGCCAAAGTGCCGGCGACGAGCCAGACGAACGCGCCAGCAAGGAGCTTGCCCATGCGCTTTGAACCGCGCCCCAATCCCTCGCGCATCATGATCCTGATGTCGCCGGTCATCGCGATTGCGCTGACGTCGATCGTTGCCATGGCGCTCTTCGCGCTCGCCGGCCAAAACCCACTTGAAGCGCTGATCATCTTCCTGACCGCGCCTCTCGCCGATCTCTACGGTTTCGGCGAGCTGCTGATCAAGGCTGCACCCCTGGTGCTGATCGGCGTCGGCCTCGCGATCGGCTTTCGCGCCGGCATCTGGAACGTCGGCGCCGAAGGGCAGCTGACAGTGGGCGTCATCTTCGCCGGCTATGTCGCGCTGAAGTTTGGCCCGGCCGGCGGCTGGTGGGTTCTGCCATTGATGGTGATCGCCGGCGCTGTCGGCGGCGTCTTCTGGGCGGCCATCCCCGCGCTATTGCGCGTAAAGTTCAATGCCAGCGAAATCCTGGTCAGCCTGATGTTGAACTACGTCGCGGCCCTCTGGCTGTCCTGGCTGATCTTCGGCCTCTGGCGCGATCCGGCCGGGTTCAACTTCCCGCAGTCGGAGCCGCTGGCGCCGGATGCCCTCTTCCCGATCCTGATCGCGGACACCCGCGCCAATGTCAGCGTCCTCTTCGCGCTGGGCGCGGTTGTCGCGGGCTGGCTGTTCATGAACCGCAGCTTCGCCGGCTTCCAGCTCAAGGTCACGGGCCTCTCCGAAGGCGCCGCCCGCTATGCCGGCTTCGGCGTCAGCCGCGCGGTCTGGATCGGCATGCTTGCGAGCGGTGCGGCTGCCGGCATCGCAGGCGTCGGCGAGATCGCCGGCCCGCTTGCCCAGATCTTCCCGACCGCCTCGCCCGGCTATGGCTACGCGGCGATCATCGTTGCCTTTCTCGGGCGGTTGCACCCGGTCGGCATCCTGCTCTCCGGCCTCTTGATGGCGTTGCTCTATCTCTCGGGCGATGTCGCGCAGATGTCGCTCGGCATGCCGTCTTCGATCACCGGCCTGTTGCAGAGCACGCTGCTCTTCTTCCTGCTGACGACAGACGTCTTCATTCAGTACCGAATCCGCTTCCAGTCCTCCAACCGCCAGGGAGCCGCCACATGATGGACCAGATCCTTCCCATTCTCGTGGCCACACTCGTTGCCGGCACGCCCCTGATCTACGCTGCACTCGGCGAACTCGTCGCCGAACGTTCCGGCGTGCTAAACATGGGCGTCGAGGGCATGATGGTCATCGGCGCGGTGATTGCCTTCATCGTGATGATGGCGACCGGCAGCCTGTGGCTCGCCGTAGTCGCGGCCATGCTGGCGGCGATGTTGCTCGCCCTCATGTTCGCGGTTCTCGCCGTCGGCTTCCGCGCCAATCAGATCGCGGTCGGGCTGGCATTGACGATCTTCGGCACCAGTCTCGCCTCGTTCATCGGCAAGCCCTACATCGGCATGGCGATCGTGATGGAGCCTTCGACAGCATCAAGGATTGCCGCGAAAATCCCGCTGCTGGGCGTCATTCTCGGCCAACTTCATCCGCTGGCCTGGCTGTCCTGGGCCTTCTTCGCCGGCGTCTGGTATTTCCTCAACCGCAGCCGCAGCGGGCTGATCCTGCGCGCGATCGGCGAATCGCCCACATCTGCGCATGCGCTCGGCTATCCCGTTAACACGATCCGCTACCTCGCCACGCTTTTCGGCGGTGCAAGCGCCGGCATTGCGGGCGCCTACGTATCGATCGTCTACACCTCGCTTTGGACCGAGGGGCTGATTGCCGGGCGTGGCTGGATCGCCGTGGCACTGGTCGTCTTTTCCACCTGGCGGGCGGGACGCTGCTTCCTCGGCGCTTATCTCTTCGGCGGCGCCACGATCGCCCAGCTCTTTGCCCAGAGCGCCGGCATCGGGCTGCCGTCCGAGCTCATGTCCGCCCTTCCCTATCTCGTCACGATCGTCGTGCTGGTGCTGATCTCGCGCAACGCCGCGCTGATGCGCCTCAACGTCCCCGCTTCCCTCGGCAAGCCATTTGCCGCCGAGGGCTGAAACAGCCGTCCATCACTAAAACCAAACAACAACAGAGGGAACCGAAATGACCACATTTTCCAGACGCGACTTCCTGAGAACCAGCGCCGCCGGCGCGCTTGCGATTGGCGCCGGCGCCAGACCGCTTTTCGCCGCCGAAGAGCCGCTCAAGGTCGGCGTCATCCACATGGGCGCCATCTCCGATACCGGCTGGGAATACTTCCAGGCTAACGCCTGGAAATCGCTCGAAAAGGAATTCGGCGACAAGGTGAAGGTGACGGTGCTCGAAAACATCGCACAGGTTCAGGATTGCGAGCGCCTGTTCCGCCAGCTTTCCGCACAGGGCAACAAGCTGATCTTCGGCACCACCTTCTCGCAATATGCCTCGCTGAAGAAACTGGCTCCGATGTTGCCCAAGTCGCATTTCGAATGCTGCGCCGGCATCGAGGCGGGCAACAATCTCGGCGTCTTCGAAGCCCGCCACTATGAGGGCACCTACCTCACCGGCATCGCCGCCGGCCGCACCACCAAGACCAACGTTCTCGGCTGGGTCGGCGCCTTCCCGGTGCCGCAGGTCATCTACAGCCTGAACGCCTTCCTGCTCGGCGCCCGCTCGGTCAACCCCGACGTGACGCTGAAAGTTGTCTGGGCCAATGCCTGGGTCGATCCCGGCAAGGAAAAGGACGCCGTCGCGGCACTGATCGCGCAGGGCGCAGATGTCATCTCCGGCAGCCCCAACACGCCGGTGCAGGGACTGGCCGCCGAGGAGAAAGGCGTCTGGTCGATCGGCTCGACGGGCGATTTCTCCGCCTATGTAAAGAAGAAGCAGCTGGTTTCTTTCGAACTGGATTGGAGTGCCGCCCATATCAACGCCGCCAAGGCCGTCATGGCCGGCGACTGGAAGGCGGAAAGCCGCTGGCTGGGTCTCGGGCCGGGCGGCTACGTCAAGATGACGACGAGCAATCCGGAACTGCCGGAATCGGTCGCCGCCGAAATGAAGGCCGCCGAAGCCGCGATCATCAGTGGGAAGCTGAAGCCCTTTGCCGGTGAGATCAAGGATCAGAAGGGTGACGTGAAGGTCGCCAAGGGTCAGGAACTCGCCGATGCCGACATCAAGGGCATGACCTGGCTGATCGAAGGCGTGCAGGGCACCCTGCCGCAGAACTGATCGGCGCGCCGCTCCGATCGAACGACATCGTTCCTCCCCTGATGAATGGGGAGGAGCATCAAAAATGACGATAGAACAAAGACATCAAGGGAGACCCCGGTGACCGAAACACTGTTCACGAACGCCAAGCTGGCCGATGGCTCGCTCAACGACATCCTCGTCTCGGACGGCCGCATCTCGGCAATCAACAAGGCCGGCACGAGCACGACCGCCGCCAAGACCGTCGACATTGCCGGCGCGCTTCTGGTCCCAAGTTTCGTCGAGGGGCACATCCATCTCGACACCAGCTTCTACGGCGACAAGTGGATTCCGCACAAAGCCTGCACCAACGGCTTTGACGTGCATGAGCGCGTCGCCTTCCAGGCCGAGAACATGGCGGCCGCAGCACCGATGGACGAGCGCGCCCGCAAGCAGCTCGACCTCTGCATCGCAAACGGCGCGCTGCAGATGCGCAGCCATGTGATGGTCGACGGCTCGGTGGGGCTGAAATCGCTGGAGACAATTCTTGCCGTACGCGAAGCCTACAAGGATATCATCGACATACAGCTCGTTGCGTTTCCGCAGAGCGGCATTCTGAAAAGCCCCGGCACGCCTGAACTGATGGAAGAGGCGATTGGCATGGGCGCCGATCTGGTCGGCGGGCTTGATCCGCTTTCCTTCGACCGCGACATCAAGGGACATCTCGATGTGGTCTTCGGCATTGCCGAAAAGCGCGGCGTCGATGTCGATATCCACCTCCACGACGCCGGCACGATGGGCGCGATGACCATCGAGGAAATCTGCGCCCGCACGACGGCGCTCGGCATGCAGGGCCATGTCGCCGTCAGCCACGCCTATGGCCTCGGCGATCTCGGACCCGATGCGATGAAGAAGATCGCCGCACTCATTGCGAAGAGCGGTGTCGCAATCATGACCAACGCGCCGGGCAACCACAACTTCCCGCCGGTCGCGCTGCTGCGGGCGGCCGGCGTCACCGTCTTCTCGGGCAACGACAATATCCGCGATTCCTGGTGGCCCTTCGGCGATGGCGACATGCTGCGCCGCGCCGAAATCATCGCCTATCGCTCCGGTTTCTACACGGATACGGAACTCGCCGCCGCTTTCGAAGTGGTGACTGCAGGCGGCGCCAAGGCGCTCAACCTCGAAGGCTATGGCATCGCCATCGGCGCAAAAGCCGATTTCGTGACGCTCGCGGCCGAGCATATCCCGGAAGCCGTCGTCGCCATTCCGAAGCCGCGCCGCGTCTTCAAGGGGGGCCAGCTGGTTGCCGAGAACGGAGCCGTGGTCCGCTGATGAACTACCGGAGCCGGCAGACCAAAACAGCCGTCGCACAATCGCGCGACGGCATGGTGACGGCACCGCATTGGCAGGCGAGCGAGGCTGGCGCCAAGGTGCTGGCGCGCGGCGGCAATGCGATCGAAGCGCTGGTCGCCGCGGGTGCCGCGCTCGCCGTCACCTACCCGCATTTCTGCGGTCTCGGTGGCGACGCCGTCTGGATGGTTTGCGACCAGGATGGCGACGCGCGGACCTTCCTCGGCATCGGTCAGGCTGCCGCGAAGGCCGAGATCAACGGCCCGATCCCGCCACGCGGTCCGGCCTCGACGCTGACGACCGCCTGCCTGGTCGATAGCTGGGAGAAGGTGCTCGATCACTCCACCACGGTATGGGGTGGCTCCGAGCAACTTGCTGCATTGCTCGACGATGCCATCACGCTCGCCGAGGACGGCTTTGCCGTCAGCCCGTCGCAGACATTCTGGCACGATTTCCGCGCGGGCGAATCCGAGACATGGCCGGGCTTTCGCGACCTCTTCCAGCGCGACGGCATCCAGCGCCAGCCGGCTTTGGCGCAAACCCTCAAGGCCATCGCTGAAAATGGCGCCAGAGAATTCTACGAGGGCGCGTTGGCAGACCGTATAGCTTGCGGCCTTGCCGCCGTAGGCTCTCCGCTGACGGCCGCCGATCTCGTGGCAACGCGGACGCGTATCGTCGATCCGGTGCGGCTCGGCTATGGTGACACCGTTCTGCTAGCGCCACCGCCGCCGACGCAGGGCGTTACCACCCTTGGCATCATGGCTGTGCTTGCCCAGCTGGCGCCCAAGGATAAGGCACCTGAGAGCGCTGCCTATTACCATGCGCTTGTGGAATCCGTGAAACAGGCTTTCCTTGATCGTCACCTGATCGCGGATCCGGAGTTTGGCGACGATGCCACGAAAATGCTTCTCGATCCTGCGCGCCTGGCCGCTAAGGCTGCGGCGATCGACCCCAGCCGCGCCGCCGAGTGGCCCGCCCCCTACAGGCAGGGCGACACGGCGCTTTTGGCTGCCGTCGATGCCGAAGGCCGCGCCGCCTGCCTGCTGCAAAGCATCTATTTTGATTGGGGTAGCGGCGTGGTTGCCGGCGACACCGGCATTCTATGGCAAAACCGGGGTGCGGCCTTCAGCGTCGATCCAGCAAGCCCGAATTGCATTCAGCCAGGCAAGCGACCCTTTTACACACTGAACCCCGGCCTCGCGCTCAAGGATGGGCGCCCGCATCTGGTCTATGGAACACAGGGGGCCGATGGCCAGCCGCAGACACTGGCGCTACTGCTCAGTCTGCTGATTGACCATGGCCTTGACCCGTTGGCGGCCCTTTCGAGACCACGCTTCCTGCTCGGCCGCACCTTCTCGGATAGTCGTGACAACCTGAAGCTTGAGGAGAATATCGGCGCAGATACGCTGGCAGCACTCAGCGCCATGGGCCACGAAGTCGCGACAATAGGCCCGCTCAGCCCGCTTGGTGGCCAAGCAGGGCTCATCCGCATCCACGAAGACGGACGAATGGAAGCTGCGCACGACCCTCGCAGCAATGGCGGAGCCATCGGTCTATGAGCAGCATGTCCGATCATCTCTTCGACCTTGTCATCCGCAATGTCCGTATCGAGGAAGATGGTGCCCTCGTAGATATCGCCGTGCGTGATGGCCTGATCGCCGCGATCGAGCAGAGTTTCAGCTGCGATGCTGTCACGAGCTTCGACGGGAAAGGAAACTTCGCCTTCGGCGGTTTCGTCGATACGCATGTGCATCTTGACAAGGCCTGCATCCTCGATCGCTGCTCGATCTGCGAGGGAACGCTTACCGAAGCGGTGCGCGAGACAGCACGCGCAAAGCCCGGCTTCACCGAGGAGGACGTTTACGAGCGAGCCGCCCGCGTCGTCGAGAAGGCAATCGCGCATGGCACGGTGCGGATGCGGACCTTCGTCGAGATCGATCCCCGCGCCGGCTTTCGCTGCCTTGAGGCGATCAAGCGCATCAGGGCGGATTACGCCTTTGCGATCGACATCGAGATCTGCGCCTTCGCGCAGGACGGCCTCACCAATGAGCCCGAAACCCTGGTCATGCTCGACGCAGCGCTCGCCGGCGGCGCCGATCTCATCGGTGGCTGCCCCTACACCGACCCCGATCCCGAAGGCCACATCGCGAGGATCTTCGAACTCGCGGTGAAACACGACGTCGCCGTCGATTTTCACCTCGACTTCAGCCTTGACCCCAACAGAACCGACCTGCCCGCCGTCATCGCCGCCACGAAACTCCGCGGCTGGCAAGGCCGGGTCTCGATCGGCCACGTCACCAACCTCTCGGCATTGCCGGAGGCATCGGTCATCGAGATTGCGAAGAACCTCTCCGAGGAAGGGATCGCCCTCACCGTGCTGCCGGCCACCGATCTCTTCCTCAACGGTCGCGGCCAGGACCATCTGGTGCCACGTGGCGTCGCTCCCGCCCATATCCTCGCGGCACATGGTGTCGTCACCTCAGTTGCAACCAACAACGTACTCAACCCCTTCACGCCCTATGGCGATGCGTCGTTGATCCGGATGGCCAATCTCTATGCCAACGTCGCCCAGCTCTCGCGCGACGCGGATATCGCGCAAGTATTCGATATGGTCGGAGTATCAGCCGCCCGCCAGCTCGGCGTTCCCTACGGCCTTGCGGTGGGCAACGAGGCGACGATCATTCTCGTCGACGCAGCCGGGCCGAAGGCGGCCCTGCGCGAAATCGGCAGGATCGTCGCCGGCTGGAAAGGCGGCCGGCAGAGTTTTCACAATGGCGACCCGCAAGTTCACAAACCGCATCGACAGTGCGATTATCCAAATCAAGCAATAACTTGCATGACGAAGCTCAGCGATCCGGTATAGATGGTGATCATCTAATCAACAGCAGCCGGACCTCCCGTGGATCAGATACTCGCCATTCGAACATTTGTCCGCGTCGCCGAGGCCGGCTCGTTTGCCAAAGCTGCGGACACGCTGAACCTGCCCCGCTCCTCCGTCAGCAAACTCGTGCAGGATCTTGAGGGGCATCTCGGGACCAAGCTGGTCGAGCGCACCACGCGTTCGGTCACGATGACCACGGAGGGTGTGGCCTATCACGAGCGCGCGCTGAAGCTGCTCGCCGATCTTGATGACATGGACGGCACGGTCGCCGGCTCCCGCAGCGCGCCCAAGGGAAAGTTGCGCGTCGATATCGGCTCCGTGCTGGCAAACCAGATCCTCATCCCCGCGCTTTCCGACTTTCAGCACCAGTATCCTGATATCGATCTCATGCTCGGCGTCAGCGATCGACCCGCCGACCTCGTGAGTGAGGGGATCGATTGTGTCATCCGCGGCGGGGCGCTGGGTGACTCATCGATGAAGGCGCGGAAACTGTGCGAGTTGGACTACGTCATTTGCGCGTCACCCAGCTATCTGGATGGTCTCCAGGTGCCGGAGCGGCCGGAGGATATCGAGAAGCATCGGATCGTCAGCTACTTCTCCGCCTCATCCGGAAAGCGATTTCCATTGCGGTTTCAACGCGGCGATGAGCGAAGCGAATATCTCCCGACTTCCAGCGGCATTTCCGTCAACGAAAGCACCGCGCATCTGAACGCGCTGCTGTCAGGGCTGGGGATCGGCCAGAGCTTCGGCTTCCTCGCAAGACCACACTTCGAGAGCGGCGCGCTGGTCGAACTGTTGCCCGAGTGGAAGCCGGACAATCATCCGCTGCACCTCGTCTACCCGGCCGATCGATTTCCAAACCCGCGGCTGCGTGCCTTCACGGAATGGGCGGCGAAAGTATTCGAAGCCGTCGATGCCAGACGCAATGTGACGACGGAGACCATCCATCCCCATGGATAATGTCTCCACCCTGAGCGGCTTCTCGCCGCCAAGCTGACGAACTAACTTCTCCTTATCGGACGGCGACGAGGCCACAGCCAACGCCACCTCCCGAACAGTTTCAGAATTTCAACAGGCCGCGCATTCGGGCTGAACCCTTTCGCGCGCCCAGCATCAGGAGAGTAAAATGACCAACAGACTTGAAAACAAGATCGCCGTCGTCACCGGAGCAACCAGCGGCATCGGCCTCTCGACCGCCAAGCTCTTCGCCGCCGAAGGCGCTCGCGTCTACATCACCGGCCGCCGCAAGGATGCGCTCGATAAGGCAGTGGCCGAGATCGGCCATGGCGCGGTTGGCGTACAGGCCGACTCCTCGAGCAATGCTGATCTCGACAAGCTGTTCGCCCAGGTGAAAGCGGAACAGGGTCGCCTTGACGCCCTCGTCGTAAACGCCGGCGGCGGCAGCATGCTTCCGCTTGGCCAGATCACCGAGGAGCAGGTCGACGACACCTTCGGCCGCAACGTGAAGGCCGTGATCTTCACGGTGCAGAAAGCTCTTCCGCTGCTCGGCAACGGCTCGTCGGTCGTTCTGACCGGCTCGACCGCAGGGACCGAAGGCACCGCCGCCTTCTCCGTCTACTCCGCCTCCAAGGCCGCCGTCCGCAACCTCGCCCGCTCCTGGGCGCTTGATCTCAAGGGCACCGGCATCCGCGTCAACGTCGTCTCGCCCGGCGCCACACGCACCCCTGGCCTCGTCGAGCTTGCCGGCGACGACAAGGAGCAGCAGCAGGGCCTGCTCGACTATCTCGCCTCGCGCATCCCGCTCGGCCGCGTCGGTGAGTCCGAGGAGATCGCCAAGGCAACTCTGTTCCTCGCTTCCGACGACGCAAGCTTCGTCAACGGCGCCGAGCTCTTCGCAGACGGTGGTCAGGCCCAGGTCTAACCGCAAAACAGGAGCGGCGAACAGCCGCTCCACTTCTCATTCTCAAGGAGAGCTCGCGATGCGTGCCGCAGTCTATTTCAAGCATGGCAAGCCTGAGGACGTTCTTCAGGCAGTCGACGTCGAAGATCCCAAACATCCAGAGCACAACGAAGTGCTGATCCGGGTGCTTCTCCGGCCGGTCCACCACGGCGACCTTCTCGGTATAGCAGGACGCTACCAGCCGGGAGCAACGCTGCCGAAAGAGGGCGTGCGCGTCGGCTTCGAAGGCTACGGCATCGTCGAGGAAGCGGGCAGTGGCGTCGATCTGAAGCCAGGCACCCGCGTCGCCTTCTTCCCCGGCCGAGGCGCGTGGAGCGAAAAGGCAATCGTCTCGGCCGAATACGTCACCGAAATCCCCGATAACGTATCGGACGAAGCCGCAGCACAGCTGCACGTCAATCCGCTGACCACCGCACTCCTTTTGCGGGCCGTCGAGACATCCGGCGCGAAGCCGGGCCGCGACGTCGTCGTTCTCACCGCCGCAGGCTCGGCGGTCGCCAGACTGGTGATCGGACTGCTTCTCGATCGCGGCTTCGACGTCGTGGGTGTCGTCCGGCGCGAAGCCGGCGTGAACGAGCTCAACGTTGTGTTTCCGGATCTCCCGGTGGTTTCCACAGACAAGCCGGACTGGCAGGACAAGGTCGTTGCGGCTGCCGACGGCCATCCCATCGGCGTCGTGCTCGACCCTGTTGGCGGCGAGACCGCCAGTGCGGCGGTCGGCCTGCTTGCCCAAGGCGGTAGCCTGGTCTCCTACGGCGACCTTTCCGGACAGCCGATCTCGGTCCCCGCGCTTTACTTTTCGACACGTGACATCCGGCTGTCGGGCGTGACGGTCGGTCGATGGGCGGGCTTGCCCGTAGACGTCCGCAGAGCCGATCTGAAGCTCGCGCTTGAGCTCGCAGCCGGCAAGCCGGAGCTCTTTCAGGTCGAGCAGAACTTCGATCTCGCGGATGTCGGCAAGGCTGCCGCGCTTGTCGAGAAGCCAGGCAAATCCGGCACGGTTCTGATCGCGTCACGCTAGGCGCGACGCATCCCAAACACACAGCCACCCAAAGGAGAAACGGCCATGGCCGATCACGACAAGACACTGCCGACGAACATGCTCGTCAGCGCCTATTATCGCGTTCACCCTGACGATCGGCAGACCTTCATCGACGCGGTGATCCCTGACATGAAGGCGGCAACTGAGATCGACGGATGCGTCTTCTACGCCTTCGCACAGGATCTGACGGATCCGAACACCTTCCACCTTGTCGAGGGCTGGAGAAACGAAGCCGCCTACGAAGCGCACGAGAACTCGCCGATCTTCCTCGAGGCTCTGAGCACTGTCGTGAAGAATGTCCGAATCCTCGACCGACAGGGTATCCGCTACGATGTCGCAAAGCAGCACATCGATGACCCGCGCGGCCGCGTCTCCTGACGCCATCGGGATCGGATCGCGCCCCCCAGCGGACGCCTCCGATCCCGAAACGCTTGAGAGCGGGCTCAAACAGCAATCAAATCGAGGAATAAGAAATGACCGCCCCATCGACCGTCGCAACGCGCCGACGCATCCTTCAGTTCGCCCTTGCAGCACCTGCCGTTGCGTCGCTGGCATCCCAGGCGATTGCGGCGCAAGCGGAACCAATGCTTTCACCGGCAACCGACGCGGTGACGCCTTTCAAGGTGTCCGTTCCGCAGGCCGCGATCAACGATCTGAAGCGCCGTCTCAAGAATACGCGATGGCCCGATCAGGAAATCGTCTCGGACTGGTCGCAAGGCGTTCCGCTCCACAAGGCTAAGTCTTTGATCGCCTATTGGGAGCGCAAATATGATTGGCGGAAATTCGAGAAGCGTATCAATGCGTTTCCACAGTTTCGCACCCGCATCGATGGTCTCGGTATCCACTTCATCCATGTGAAATCGAAGCATGAGAACGCCCTGCCGATCATTCTCACGCATGGATGGCCGGGATCGGTCGTCGAGTTCCTCAAGGTCATCGGCCCCCTCACCGACCCGACCGCGCACGGCGGCTCGGCTGAGGACGCTTTCCACGTCGTCATTCCGTCACAGCCCGGCTTCGGCTTTTCCGACAAGCCGGCCTCGGAAGGATGGACTGTCGTTCGGACCGCCAATGCCTGGGCCACGCTGATGAAGCGCCTCGGCTACGACAGGTGGGTCGCGCAGGGCGGAGATTGGGGATCGGGCGTGACCCATGCGCTCGGACATGTCCGCCC
Source organism: Rhizobium sp. UBA1881 (assembly GCF_002338015.1). Lineage (NCBI taxonomy): Bacteria > Pseudomonadati > Pseudomonadota > Alphaproteobacteria > Hyphomicrobiales > Rhizobiaceae > Rhizobium > Rhizobium sp. UBA1881. The sequence goes on along the minus strand of NZ_DDHH01000125.1, from coordinate 54,658 downwards.
CGAAGGACTTATGGCAGCCCATGTGAACTGGCCGCTCGTCTTTCCGGAGAAACTCCCGGAGAACCCGACGCTCGAGGAAAAGGCAGCGATGGATGCGGCGATGAAGTTCGCGAACGATCAGTTCGGCTACTTCAAGGAACAGGCGACGCGGCCGCAGACGATCGGATATGCGCTCGCCGATTCACCGGTCGGCCAAGCGACATGGATCTACGAGAAATTCCAGGCATGGACGGACAATCGCGGCGAGCCGGAAGACGCGCTGACGATCGATGAGATGCTCGATGACATCTCGCTCTACTGGTTCACGGACACGGCCGCCTCGTCTGCTCGCATCTACTGGGAAAACGCCCGTAACGGCGGCGGCTTCGACGCCGGCCGGATCGAACTGCCGATGGCCGCCACGATCTTTCCGAAGGAGATCTACCGCGCGCCGAAGGCGTGGGCGGAAGCCCACTGGCCGAACCTGTTTTACTGGAACGAGGTCGACAAGGGCGGTCACTTCGCCGCCTTCGAGCAACCCGACCTCTTCGCGCAGGAAATGCGCAAGGCCTTCAAATCCATCCGCTGATCAAGCTCTAGCAAAAGCAAGGAACCAACATGTCTACCAACGAAGAAATCATCCGCGAACTCTATCGGACCGCAGAAGTGAAGGATGTGGCGGCATTCGTCGCCCTCTTCGCCGAGAACGGCTATTTCTGGGATGTATCGGCCGGCGCGAAATATTACGGCGACGATATCGGCAAGACGGTCGATATCTACGCCACCGCCTTTCATGACATGCACCGCGAGCTCGGAAACTTCTACGTGACCGACGACGTGGTCATCGTGGAACTGACCCTCAACGGCACCCATACCGGCCCTCTCGCGCTGGCAGCCGGCACGATCGCCCCGACGGGCAAGGAAATGCACGCACCATGCTGCGACGTCTTCCACCTGAAGGATGGCAAGGTGACGTCCTTCCATTGCTACACTGCCGCAACGATCATCTTCGGCCAGCTTGGCGTGCTCGGCAACCTCGGCGCGTCGCTCCAGCAAGCGTGAAGCGGCTGCGGCCGGTTTCGAAAAGCCGCGGCGCATTCTGATCATCCATGCTGATGGATTGTATCTCCCTGCGCCGCCGCTTCTGCGCTGGTCGCCTGCCGCCTAGATCAAGGCATCTCTTTGAACCCCAGAATGGAAATGACGATGAACGATGTGAACCCTGATAGCCCCCGCGATATCGACCCTGGCCGCCGGCTGTTCCTTGGCGCTGCGGCGGCAGTTTCGGCCGTCATGGTGGTCGGTGGAGCGGCGGCGGCAATGCAGTCGACCGGCGGCATGGAGATGCCCGCTGCGACGAATGCCATCGATCCATTCAAGGTGAAAATCCCGGCCTCAGCAATTCAAGACCTTCGCGCCCGTCTCCGTGCTGCACGCCTGCCAGAAAGGGAAACCGTCTCCGACTGGTCGCAAGGTGCTCCCCTGAGTTCGGTCGAGGCGCTGTTGAAATACTGGCGCGACAGATACGATATGCGTCGGCTGGAAAAGCGCCTGAACGCCTACCCACAATTCCGGACCGAGATAGATGGCTTGGGCATTCACTTCATCCATGTGAAGTCGAAACATGCGAATGCACGGCCACTGGTCCTGACGCATGGATGGCCTGGTTCCGTCGTCGAATTCCTCAACGTGATCGGCCCGTTGACCGATCCGACAGCCCACGGCGGCAAAGCCGAGGACGCATTCCACGTCGTTATACCCTCGCTACCGGGCTACGGCTTTTCCGACAAACCGAAGGAGCCCGGTTGGGGCCTGCCGCGGATCGCGCGAGCATGGGCGCAGTTGATGCAGCGCCTGGGCTACACGCAATATCATGCGCAAGGTGGCGACTGGGGTGCTGGCGTCACCACATGGATGGCGAAGCAGCATGTAGCCGGACTGAAAGGTATCCACCTTAACCTGCCCCTGCTGTTTCCGCCGCCGATTGAAGGCACTCCTGATGCGGAAGAGCAGGCATCGATTGCCCAACTGGTCGCTTTCGGGACCCATGGCTCCGGCTACGCCAAAATACAATCCACCCGCCCGCAGACGATTGGCTATGCGCTTGCGGATTCTCCGACCGGTCAAGCGGCCTGGATCTACGAAAAATTCGGAGAATGGACCGATGCGGACCATCATCCGGAGAAGGAGCTCGGCTACGACCAGATGCTGGATGACATCATGCTCTACTGGCTGACGGACACTGCAGCGTCTTCGGCACGGCTCTACGCCGAAAGCTTCGATACCGATTTCAGCCCTCAGAAGCTCGATATCCCGGTCGCGGTCAGCGTGTTCCCTGCCGAGCTTTACAGACCTCTGAAGATTTGGGGGGACCGTATGTACTCAAAGCTGACCTATTGGAACGAGGCCGCGCATGGCGGGCATTTCGCGGCTTTCGAACAGCCTGAGATTTTCACCGACGAACTTCGCAAGGCCTTTGCGACCATGTGAGGCGTGAGACGTCAGAGCACTACAACGAGCCGTGTCGAGCGGGCGGCGCAAAAAAGTTTTGCGCCGTTCGGGAATAGAACCTCTGCCCGGGTGTCTACCTCAATGTAACAAGAAGGAATAAGCCGATGAACCTTTGGTCCTCCCGAAAGTCGATGGCTCTTGCTGCCACCATTCTCGCAACTGCGGGCGCCTGCGCCGCCTTCGCCAATGATCCCTCGCAGCACGATCATTCGGCGATGCAGATGGATGACGCCGGTCCTGAGGCGGCCTATCTCGCGGAAAACGACGCGGCCATGAACAAGATGATGGCGGACATGGAGGTCAAGCCATCAGGCGATGTCGATCGCGACTTCGTGGCGATGATGACGCCCCATCACCAGGGCGCCATCGAGATGGCGCTCGCCGTCCTCAAGTACGGCAAGAACGAACAGCTCAAGCGCATCGCGCAGGAGATTATTGTGGATCAACAGCAGGAGATCGCAGCGATGAAGCTTGCGATCGGCGATCCGCTCCCCCCATCCGAAGCGGCCCCAACCCAGGTCAGCCCGGAGACTACCCCCACCGGATCCACGCCCAGCAAGACCATGCAGGGCATGGACCCCAACATGAAGATGTAACCCAGAGGTCCTCCCAATGAACATTCGTACATCTTTTGCCGCCACCTTGCTGGCGGGCAGCATGCTATTGCCTTTCTCCGCCTTCGCCGGACAGGCGCCCTTCGCCGCCGCTGATCCGGACATTCCAGTCAGCAGCAAGGACCGCGTCTACGCCGCCGAGCAATTCTCCAACACCGTGTCGGTGACCGATCCCGCGACCAACAAGCTTCTCGGCGTCATCAAGCTCGGCGATCCCCAGCCCGGCAATCTCTCGCCGCTCTACAAGGGCCAGGTGCTGGTCCACGGCATGGGCTTTTCGCCCGACAAGAAGACGATCGCGGTGGTCTCGATCGGCTCGAACTCCGTGACCTTCATCGACACCGCAACAAACGCGGTGAAGCACACCACCTATGTCGGCCGCTCTCCGCACGAGGCATTCTATACGCCGGATGGCAAGGAAGTCTGGGTAACGGTCCGCGGCGAAGACTATATCTCCGTCATCGACGCCGCCACCTTCGAGGAGAAAACGCAGATCAAGGTGCCTGCAGGTCCCGGCATGCAGATCTTCTCGCCTGACGGCAAGTACGGCTACATCTGCTCGTCCTTCAATCCCGAGACCGTCGTCGTCACCGTCGCCGATCACCAGATCGTCGGCCACGTGAAGCAGGCAAGCCCCTTCTGCCCGAACATCGCGGCATCGCCGGATGGAAAACAGGTCTGGTTCACGCTCAAGGACGTCGGCAAGACCCAGGTCTTCAATGCCCAGCCGCCTTTCGATCTGATCCAGACGATCGATACCGGCCCGATCACCAACCACGTCAACCTCGTCACCAACAAGAACGGCAGCTTCGCCTACATCACCGTCGGCGGCCTCAACGAGGTCAAGGTCTTCCGCACCGACAATTTCGAACAGGTCGCGACGATCCCCGTCGGCAACCTGCCACACGGTGTCTGGCCCTCCGGCGACGGCACGCGCGTCTATGTCGGCCTTGAAAACGCCGATGCGATGGCCGCAATCGATACGCTGACCAACAAGGTCATTGCGACGATTCCGATCGGCCAAGCGGCGCAAGCCGTCAACTATGTGCCCAACGCCGTTCCTGAAGGCGACGGCATGCAGAACCTGCAGCCGCTCGGCACCGCAGGCGTCGCTGCTCATCTGACGCTGTCGGCAAAGGGCGACAAGGGCAACACGGCACCGACGAGCGTCACGCTCTTCGACCAGGGGCTGACGCAGGTGTTGCAGGCATCGGTGACGGGACTGGAACCGAAGACGATGTATGTGCTGGCGCTGTCAGACAAGGCGGATGGCAGCGGCCCCCTTCAGGGTCTGTCGAATTTCATGACGAACCCGGCCGGCTCGGCAATCGTCAACGCAGTCGGCCCGATCCGGCAGATCGTCGAATCCAAGCACAAGGACGAACGCAGGTATATCGTCGTTGCCTCATCGGTCGACGGCAAGCCCGGCAAGGTCCTGCAGGTGCAGGCCGATTGATGTGACCTGACTGGCACAAACCAGATGGTCCGCGGTTTGACTGCGGGCCATTCGCCCTCGAGGATTTGAGACATGGATGATCTGCTGACGCAGGTAGAGCCGATGATCCCGGCGCTGAGACGATACGCGCGCGGGCTGATCCGCGATCGCGAGGCAGCTGATGACATCGTCCAGGATTGCCTTGAGCGGGTCGTCACGAACTGGGCGCACCGACGCGATGCCAATGCCCGCTCCTGGGTATTCGCCATCCTGCACAATCTCGCGGTCAACAGGATACGCCAGGAGGCCAGGCGCGCCGGCCTCGTCACGATCGACGAAATGCCGGAAGCGACCGCGGCGGTCGATGCCAGCCAGGACAGCACCTTGTTCGGCCAGGATGTTCTTGCGGCCATCGAGCGGTTGCCGCCGGACTATCGGAGCATCCTACTACTGGTCGCAGTCGAGGACCTGAGCTACGCCGAGGCAGCGACGGTGCTTAACGTGCCCGTTGGAACAGTGATGTCACGCCTGTCTCGCGCACGGGAGCAATTGAGACTTCTTCTTGAGACCAAACCAACGAGCGCCAAACCTGTTGGTCCATTTATCCGGAGGGTCAAATGACGAATAGACCGATCAACGAAGATGACCTTCAGGCTTTCGTCGACGGAGCCCTCGATGCAGAACGGCACCAGGAGGTGGCTGCCTTCCTCGGGACGAACAAGGATGCCGCGAAACGCGTCTCAGCCTATCAGCAGGGTTCTACGGCGCTCAGATCGGCTCTGGGTCCGATCGCTGCCGAGCCTATTCCAAGCCGGTTGAACCTCGCAAACATCATCGAGAAACAACGACCCGCGAAGCGAAGCCGAGTTGCCCCGATGGCTGCCGCTGCCGTCATCCTGTTGGCAATCGGCGCTTCAGGCGGCTGGCTGTTGAAGGGCTACAGTATGCCTCCGACGGAAGGCGTCGCGGCCTTGGCGCAGGAGGCGTCGGCGAGTTACAGCGCGTTTGCCGCTGATCGCCTGCGACCGGTCGAGGTGCGGGCAGACGGCGGCGACGATCTGAAAAACCTGGCGTCCGCGACAATCGGTGGTCCGGCCATCATCCCCGATCTCAGCAAGGCCGGCTACCGGCTCATGGGCGGTCGCGTCGTCCCAACGCCACATGGATCCGGCCTCATGCTGATGTACGACGACGACAGGGGGAACCGGCTGGTGATGCTGACCCGTCGCATGCAGGTCGACCAGGATAAGCCGATGGTCGCGAGCGACCAGCACGACATTCGTGGATGGAGCTGGGCCAGTAACGGGCTCGGCTATAGCCTCGTTGGCGCAATCGGCTCGAAATATCTTCACACGATTGCTGACGAGATAAGATCACAGATCTGAGGTGCGGCCGTCGATCATGCTAACCAGTGCGTAGTCGGATCAAGCGTGCAGTGCTGCAGTCAGCCACGCCGCGGCCCGATCGATTGCCAACGTCCTACGAGACCTTATTGGCAAGACAACATTGTAACGGGCGCCGGAGGGGAGCCTCGTGTCATCGAACGGAACAAGGGTGCCGTCGTCCAGGAAGGTCTGCACGAGAAGACCCCAACCAAGCGCCAGCCCCTGCCCGCTCCTCGCGGCAAATACGGTTTCGGTGTAGTGGTTGAACCGCAGGGCCGGCCTGATCTCAAGTCGGACGTCCAAGCTCGCAAGCCAATTGCTCCACGAAAGCCAGGACCTGTCCTCGACATCAGTTTCGATCAGTTCGTCGGTCACTGCTAAAGGCCCGGGGCTGCGTCGCTTCAGGTAGTTCGGCGAGCACACGAGCATGATTTCATCGTCGCGCGACGCGATCGAGGTTCCGTCGTTGAACGGTGGAACGCCATAGCGAATGGCGATATCGATATCCCCATCGTCGAGGTTGATACGGCTATCTTGCGAAACAACGCGGATCTGAATTCCTGGGTTCTGCGATCGGAAGTCGGCAAGGCGTGGAAGAAGCCAGAAGGTCGAGAACGCGACAGTGGCACCAATGGTGACCACATCCTTCGCCGAAACCTTTATCGCATCGATCGTCTCCGCGATGTTTACGAAGCTTTGCGCCAATGAGGCGCCCAAAGCCTCGCAGGCGGCGGTGGGCTCGATGGCGCGATGCTTGCGAATGAACATCGGCACCCCGACTTCATCCTCGAGCAAAGCAATCTGCCGGCTGACGGCCGCCTGGGTAACGCCAAGCTCGCCGGCCGCCGCCGTGAAGCTTTTACGGCGCAGCACTGCCTCAAGCATGATCAGCGCCGTCAAGGACGGCAAACGTCTGCGAAACTGCATGCACCACCCATGCATTACATTTTATTATGCCAGCGTGAGAATTATTGCCGTTGAGAAGCAAGGCATGCAAGCGCAATCTCCGCTCAAACAAACATCAGGGGATATCATGCTAAACAAGCTCGCATCATCAATATCGTCACTGCTTGACGCTCGCACCAACGGTCACTCTCTGCCTGCCGGCCTCTACACGCGCGAAGATGTCTTCGAAGCCGACATCGACGTCTTCTTTCACAAGCACTGGATCTGCGTCGGTCTCGATTGCGACGTCCCGGAGCCCGGCGATGCAACGGTGGTCGATATCGGCAAGACCAGCCTGATCCTGCTGCGCGACGACGAGGGTGACATCCGCGTGCTGCACAATGTCTGTCGCCATCGCGGTTCCCGTCTGCTCAACGCAGGCAGCACGATCATCTCGAAGCTTGTCTGTCCCTACCATACCTGGACCTATGAGCTGACAGGCGAACTCAGCTATGCGCCGCACATGGGCAAGGACTTCGACAAGGACTGTCACGGGCTGAAGCAGGTCAATTTCAAGTCGATCGGCGGGCTGCTCTATGTGTGCCTCTCCGACAATCCGCCTCAGGATATCGACATTCTTGAGCGAACGATGATCGAGCGTCTCGCCCCTTACGATATCCGCAACGCCAGGATCGCGCACCAGACAGACGTCATCGAAGACGGCAACTGGAAGCTGACAATGGAGAATAACCGCGAGTGCTATCATTGCTCGGCGAACCATCCGGAGCTTTGCGTTTCCTTCGTGGATCTCGACTTCGGGTTCGATCCGGAGACGCTGAGCCCTGATGATCGCGCACAGGCCGAGGAACACTTCCGCCTTTACGATGAGCGAACGAGGGCATGGGAAGCAGATGGCTTTCCATCCGCCGCCGTCGAGCAACTGACGGATTGCGCCACCAATTTCAGGACACAGCGGCTGATCATCTCGGGCGCCGGCGAATCCCAGACCCACGACGCCACGGCAGCCTCGTCGAAGCTTCTCGGCCACATGACCAGAAAGGATCTGGGCGACACGCATCTGTGGGGGCACAATTCCTGGAACCATTTCATGGGCGACCACGCCGTGATCGCGATCGTCATTCCGCTGTCAGCCGGTCGGACCCTTGTGAGAACGAAGTGGCTTGTTCACAAGGATGCGGTCGAAGGCGTCGATTACGACTTCGACAAGCTGACCGATGTGTGGATCGCGACCACCGACCAGGACGCCGATCTGGTCGCGCGGTCTCATGCGGGCGCGCTCGATCCCGCTTATCGTCCTGGGCCATACTCTTGTTTTTCTGAAACCAATCTCGACAAGTTCGCGACTTGGTACATCGACCGGATGCGCGCAAATGGATATTGATCTGGTGACCAAACCGAGCGGCAGCACTGCAAGTCATAGCGTATGGGACCCGGAGCACGACGACACGCTCGTCTGCATCGATATCCATCAGGAAACCGCCGATGTGAAGAGCTTCACCTTCGCATCGCCCGACGGCAAGCAGTTCGATTTCCAAAGCGGCCAGTATTTCCTCTTCGACTTCCCGATGGGCGACGACGCGGAGGCGCGATGCTACAGCATCTCCTCGTCGCCGCATCGATCGAGGACCTTCACTGTCACGGTCAAGCGCGTGGTGAATGGTAGGGTCTCGAACTGGCTCCATGACAATCTGGCCAAGGGCGCGACTGTGAAGGCCCAGGGGCCATTGGGGCACTTCGTGCGCCCGCTCGCCGAATCCCCCAAGTTGCTCCTTCTGTCCGGCGGTTCCGGTATCACGCCCGTCATGTCGATCCTGCGCGATCTCGCCGACAGCCATGATCCGGCGGATGTCGTCTTCATGCATGCGGCACGGACACCGCTCGATCTGATTTTCCGCGACGAGCTGAACTGTCTCGCATCACGCATGAAGGGGTTGCGGTTACATTTTCTTCCCGAGACCGTCATCGGCGAGCCCTCCTGGCCCGGCCTTACCGGCCGGATCACGCCGGAGTTCATGAGACTGGCAGTGCCTGATATCGCGGATCGAACCCTCATGTGTTGCGGCCCCGCGCCGTTCATGGCCGCGGCTCGGTCGATCTCGTCTGAGCTCGGGGTTGCCGCCGGGAGCTACATCGAAGAAAGCTTCGATGCGGCGGTGATCGATGAGCCCGGACTTCCAATCGAGGAGGCCGCGGCGACCAAGACCTGGCAGGTCGAGTTCCAGAAGCAGAACCGCAAAATCGAGGTAAAGGGCGAGCAGACGGTTCTGTCGTCGGCGAAAAAGGCGGGTGTTCGTCTGCCGTCTTCCTGCTCGAACGGCGTCTGCGGCACATGCAAGTCGAGGCTAGTCTCCGGCTCCGTCGAGATGAACCACAATGGCGGCATCAGGCAGCGCGAGATCGATGCCGGCATGTTCCTGCCGTGCTGCTCGAAGCCGCTCAGCGATCTTGTCGTCGACAGATAGAGATCGCTGATGGAGCAGACGGCGTCAATGCCGAGACAGGAAGACGCCGTCTCCAACTCTCAACATTCCCGAAGCATCCGGGGCGCAATAGACGCCCATGTTGCGATTGCCGAAACGCATTACGTTTCTCAAGATTTCGGGGTCGTTAGCGATGCCTTCCTGTTCGATGATGGTGAAGCCGCATCGCTTCGTCGGAGCGATCACCTTTCCGCCAACCTCGCCCAGCCGTATACCCGCATCGATCCAGCCGAGTTCCTCGAACCCGCAAATATCGGGTTCCGATTGCATAAGGATATTGGGCCGGAAACGGCGGCGGTCGGGATTGCCGCCGGGGTGCAACGTCTTCAGACGGTCCACCGAGGCGGTGGTCAGAAGGTGTAGCGGCGATACGTCATACCGATCGAGCGCGAACGCATCGCGCCGGCTCGCTTCCAGCGTACGCTCATAGGGTCGCACGTCTGCATCGAAGCCTAGGAATTCGCTGAGGCTGGCGGCAAGGCCGGAGTCGTCGACGGATTGCCAATCGCATTCCGGCACAAGAATCTCGATGCCAGTGGCTGCAGTCCTCGACCTTATGAAGATAGCCTTTTGCCAACGTCTATCCCGCTCCGGATGCGCAACGATACCCGTTGCGCGATCGACTAGGGCATACCGGCGATCCCCGATCATCCCGGCGCTGGAGACTTCAACCTTGTCCACCTGTTCGCCTGTAACGGAACTGACGGGATAGCGCCAAAGCTCAGTAATGGCCCCAACTCGGTGCATCAGTTGGCTCCCGAAAGGGTGGAACGCAAGCATGACGGCGTCTGCCCGTATTCGCGTTTGAAAGAGCGGGTAAACTGTGAGGCTGTGTGAAAGCCGACATCCATGGCGATGTCGATCATCGGCAATTTTGTCTGCGCCAAAAGCACCTTGGCGCGCTCAAGCCGGACCTTTGCATAGGCTCGCGCCGGCGACATGCCCGCCTCTCTCTCAAAAATCCGCTCAAGCTGCCGGCGCGTAACGCCGACCGATGCTGCAAGTTGCGCGATCGGCATGTCACCGTCGAGATGCTGCTCCATCAGGATCATGACCGCCCTCAGGCGCGTATCTTTGTATTCCTCATAAAGCGGCCTTCGCGGCTGGACTTCCAGATGAGAGCGGGCCTTCTCGATCTGCAGCACCTCAAGCGCGTTTCGCTCCGCTTCGGGACTGATGTGGCGCCGGACGAGGGCCGCAGCCATATCGGCGGAACTGCTTCCTCCAGCGCACGAGCCTCGACGTCTGTCGAGATTGAATATCCTGTCGGAGCGTACAGACAAGTCGGGAAACCGGTCCCGGAAAGCCTTTGCGTGAAGCCAGCTGACGCAGACGTCGTGGTTCTTCATCATGCCGGCCTCGGCAAGAATGAACGTGCCGGTGCAAACACCGAGCAATGGGATCTTCTTGGCATCCGCCAGCTTTAGAAAAGCCACTGTCTCACGGTCGACAGGCTCTTCCCTGTTGAGCAATCCGCCAACGACAACAATATAATCGAACCGGCTGGGATCTACGAAATCCGACGTCGGTGCGACTTGCACGCCGCAACTCGAAGTGATGAGGTGACGCGTACTTCCAAGCACCTGCCAGTCGGCTTTCACTCGTCCGGACCGGTCCTGCTCGTCGCTTGCCAGACGCAGAGTATCGACGAACATTGCGAAGGCAGACAGCGTGAACGATCGCGAAAGAACAAAGCCGACCTTGAGCCGGTTGTTGCGAGCCTGGCTATGCTTGTCGTCATGGAGGGACGGTGTCATCAGATCGATCTCACGCGTGGTTTTGTCGCTCATCGGATCTGGAAACCATGCGCGAGCGGATCGCGATCATCAACAAAAATCGTATTGTGGCCAATAACGCGTGCCCATGCGCCGATGCTGGGAAGCACGCCCTGGAAGGCGCCGATTGCGACCGTATCTTCGATGCGCCCATCAAAGATTGTGCCGATCAGGCTTTCATTTCGGTAGTTTGCACCGACTGGCAGACGCCCTTTGGCGTGAAGCTGGGCCATGCGCGCGGATGTGCCCGTTCCTCCCGGAGACCTGTCGATGGCCTTTTCCCCGTAAAACACAGCCGACCGGCCGTCGGCACCGTCGCTGAGCGGCACGTCACACCAGATAGCATGATGCACACCTCTGATGCGGGGATCTTCAGGATGGACGGGATCAGAGACTCTGGAGAGCGCCTCACGAAGCCGTCGGCTATGCTCGACGATCTGAGTGGCAGTCATGCCATCGAAGCCTTTCCAGTTCCGCTGAGGCTCGACGACAGCGTAGAAATTCCCACCGTAAGCAATATCCACGTTGAGTACGCCAAGTTCCGGGACCTCCACCTCGACGTCGCTTTGATGAAGGTAGCTTGGGACGTTGTGCAACCTGACCGCGTCGACGAAACCGTCCTTGATGGTGTAGCTGACGTCAACTCTGCCTGCCGGCGTTTCAATCGCTACGGTTCCAGCTATCCGAGGCGTCACCAGGCCTTCCTCGATTGCAGCCGTTACGACGCCCACGGTACCGGCACCGCACATCGGCAAACAGCCACTCACCTCGATAAACAAGACGCCGAAATCGCAGTCGTCGCGATATGCGGGGTAGATAATCGCACCCGACATGACGTCGTGCCCGCGAGGTTCGAACATCAATGCACGGCGCACCCAGTCGTGATCCCGAACGAAGATCTCCCGCCGTTCGCTCATCGGCCGATGCGGCAGCATTGGCCCGCCTCCGGCAACGAGACGTACCGGATTTCCGCACGTATGGGCATCGATGCAAAAGAATGAATGTCTCATGGGCTGCCTCACTCAGCGGTCGGTCTAACGACAGTGTTGCGATCGAGCAGACCGCGGCTCAGCCGGTCCAGGAGAAGGGCGACGGCCACGATCGCGAGACCGGCACGAAGACCCAGGCCCATCTCCATTCGTGTCAGACCGCGTGTTACCTCGGCGCCGAGCCCTCCGGCTCCCACGAGACCAGCCAACACAACCATGGCCAGCGAGAGCAGGATGCACTGGTTGAGGCCGACAAGCAGCGTCTGTTTGGCCAGGGGAATCTCTATCTTCCAAAGCACCGAGCGCGGGTGTGCGCCAATGGCACTCCCGAGTTCCACGAACTCGCGCGGCACCTGGTTGAACGCCAACGTGGTCAAGCGCAGCATGGGAGGGATACCGTAGACGATCGTCGCAATGATCGCAGGCACGCGCCCGAGGCTGAAGATCATGACGGCGGGTATCAGGTAGACCCATGGCGGCACCGTCTGCATCACGTCGAGAATTGGCCGAACGATCGCCTCCAGCGTCCTGTGCCGCGAGCACATGACGCCAATCGGGAACGCGATCGCGACCGAGATCATAACGGCGACGGTCACGAGCGCGACCGTCTGCATCGACGCGGTCCATAGCCCGACGAGAAAGCAAAAGCCGAGGCAGAGCCCTGCCAGTATCGCTGCCCTGAGGCTAACGAAGAAAAACGCCGCGACGACGACGATAGCGATCAACGCATAGGGCGGAACCGACAGCAGTGCCGCCTCGATCGTCGAGAGGACGGCTTCGACCACGGTGCTGATCACAGCGAAAAGCGGATGCAGGTTGGTGTTCAGCCAATCGACCGCCGGAGCAAGAACGGCGCCGGGCGAAAACTGCAGGCTTGTGTCAGTCATCACTTTCTCCCCGTTCCGATACGAGCTGCACTCTGGGTGATGCGGTCGAGCACCATGGTCAGCACGACGATGGCAATCGCGCCATTGATCGAGGTGGCGATATCGAGCGTGCGGATCGACCCGTAAATCGTCTCGCCCAACCCGCCAGATCCGACGATGCCTGCGATGACGACCATGCCAAAGGCCATCATCAGGCTCTGGTTCACGCCGGCCATGATGCTCGGCAGCGCGAACGGCAGGCGGATCTTAAAGAACATCTTGGCCGGCGTCATGCCGATCGCTTCGCCGAGTTCGATGAACTCCTTCGGAGTCATTCTGATGCCGAGTGAGGTCAAGCGGATCGCGGGCGGAATGGCGACGATAACAGTGGCGATCAGGGCGGTGGCAGGGCCGTAGCCGAGAAGCGCAATCGCCGGCAGCAGATAGATGTAGGGCGGAAGCGTCTGGATGAGGTCCAGCCCCGGCTCCATGAAACGGTCGAGCGCCGTGAAGAAGCCGGCCGCGATCCCGATGGGGATACCGATCGCCAGCGCCATCACGGTCGCGGTCAGTACCAGGGCGAGCGTGCTCATGGTCTCCGGCCAGAGGCCCATCGCATAACAGAGGACGAGGGCGACACCGCTCAGAACCGCGAACCAGCGATTGACGAGCCGCCAACCGATCAGCGCCACAATGACGGCAACCACGTAGAAGGGTGGCAGTTCCAGCAGCCAGAGGATGCCGTTGTAGAGGCCTTCGAGAACGAACCGAACATAGTCGAACAGGGATTCGCCGTTGTCGCTCACCCACTCAAGGGTGGCGTCCGTCCATTCGTCGAAGGCATCCGTGAAGCTTGAAGTGTCCATTTGACGAAGATCCAGCTAGAGGTCAGGCCGCCGCGCGGTCGTTGTTGGAAGAACCCTTGACGCCCATCAGCAGGCTGCGGGGAGTGACAATGCCGACCACCTGTTCGTTATCGACGACCGCTATCGCATCGCGATCCGACTGCATCGTCAGCGAGATCAATTCGTCGATGTCGGCATCGGGCGTCGTCCTGACCAAGCTCGCGAGATCAGAATTCGGCTGAGCCTTCTGGAACTCGCTGACACTGTGCATGACGGAATGCGCCTTGATCAGATGCAGGCGCGAGATGCCGGCCACGAACTCGGCCACATAGTCGTCGGCCGGATTGAGAATGATATCTTCGGCAGTGCCCGTCTGGATGATCGCACCGTCTTTCATGATCGCGATGCGATCGCCGATGCGGATCGCTTCGTCGAGGTCATGGGTGATGAAGACCGCGGACTTGCCAAGCTGTTTCGTCAACTGCCGGAACTCGTCCTGCAGCTGCCGTCTGATCAGTGGATCGAGTGCGCTGAACGGCTCGTCCATGAGAATGATTTCCGGATCGGACGCCAGTGCGCGCGCAAGGCCGACACGCTGCTGCATGCCGCCGGACAACTCCCTGGGATAACGCTCGAGCCAGTCGGCGAGCCCGACCTTTTCGAGAGCCTGCCTGGCCGTATTGTTGCGCTCGATCTTCTGGATGCCCTGAACTTCGAGACCAAAGGCTGCGTTTTCAAGCACGGTCCGGTGCGGCAACAGCGCCACGTTCTGGAACACCATGCCGATGTTCTTCGCGCGCATCTCGCGAAGATCGGGTGGCGACAACGCGGCGACGTCGCGGCCCTTGACCAGCACCTTTCCGGCGCTTGGTGTGATGAGCTTGTTCAGGAGACGGATCAGTGTCGACTTACCGCTCCCCGAAAGTCCCATGATGCAGAAGATCTCGCCGCGTCGCACCTGCAGGCTGGCGTTGTTCACGCCGACCACACAGTTGAACTCCTGCAGCACTTCCTTCTTGCCAAGCCCGCGCTCGGCAATCGACCGCATCGCGGCGCCCTTTTTATCGCCGAAGACCTTCCAGAGAGACTGGCAGTCGATCAGGATTTCGCTCGATTGAGCAGCTTCGATTTTCATGGCGATCCCCTTGAGCCAATTGCGCTGGCTTCTCTGGTTGGCTGGGTAGACGTCGCCCGATCGGGATCGGGCGACATCCACGCGATCAGTTCTTCTTGATGTTTTCCCAACGCTTGATAAGGTCCGCATGGGCGCCGATCCAATCCTGGACCGCCTGATCCATCGTCTTGCCGTCCTTGACCGCGCCATTGATCGAGGTGATGTCGGCGATCGGCACGTAGACGCTGGCCATGACTTCGCGAGCATGTGGGTTATCGGCGGAGAAGCCTTTCTGGCCGATCCAGTAGTAGCTCTGAGGCGGAGGGAAGACGCCCTTCGGATCCTTGAGATACTTCACTTCGTACTTCTGGACCATCCACGACGGCTCCCAGATCGTGACGGCGATCCATTCCTTGCGATCGTAGGCGGACTTGAGCGCGGCCGTCATCGCAGCGGTGCTGCCTTCAACCAGCTGCAGCTTGACGTCGTAGTCCTTTACAGCGTTCGACGCGTCCTTCATCAGGCCCGAGCCCGGCTCGATACCGATGATCTTGCCGCCGAACTTGTCGCTGTTTTCGTTGAGCTGCTCAAGGCTGTCGATCGGCACGTATTTCGGCACCGCGATGCCCTGGTAGAGGCCGTGCGAAACAGGGGAGATCTTCTCGAGACGGTTCTTGTTCTTGTTCCAGTAATCCTGCGCGACATAGTCGGTCTGTGAAGCAAGAACCTGGATGTCGCCCTTGGCAAGAGCGGCGTAAGCGATGCCCCATTCGGAGAACTCGGTGACCTTGACGGTATAGCCGGCATCCTCGAGCACCTTCTTGGTGATGCCGGTGATCGGTGTCAGGTCCTCCCATGACAACGTGCCCATATTGATGGTCTTCTCTTCCGCACGCGCCGGAAGCATGCTCATTCCAATCATGGCGGCGGCGCACAGCGCCTTCCACATCGTCTTCATCGCTCTCACTCCTAGTTTTTGTTCCCACTTTCATTGAAGTCGCGCCGAGCGCGGGCCTCATATTGCGCGGCAAGGGTTCATCCCTCGCGGCCTGCACGCAATTCCTGCAATCGGATCACGCCATTGATGCCAAGCCACGCAAACGGCTCGGGCGGTATTCGTGACGGCTCCGGGTGATCCATGTATCGATTGAGCTCTTGGGACGTCGTCCCGGTCGCAAGATCAGCGGCCATGATGCCGGCGAGCGTGCTCTTCACAGTACCAAGCCCGTTCTCGCAACAAGCGGAGAAGAGCCCTTCTTCCACCTCACCGAAGGCCGGCGCATGGTTGCGACTAAGGCAGAGACGGCCGGCCCAGCTATGCTCGAAACCGGTCCCCGCCAGTTGCGGAAAACGTGCCTCGAACGAACGGCGATGCCCCTCTTTCATTTTCGCCATGCGACCTTCGCCGACGGCTACTTTCGTCTCATAGGTGTACTTCGTGCGGATGACGATCCGGGAGACACCATTCGCCGTAATCTTGCGGATCGTCGCCCCCATCGCATCGGCGGGAAGCAACGCCCAGCGATCCTTGCCTGAGGCCGGTGACCCGAACTCATCCGCGGGAAAGCTTGCGGTCATCGAAGCGTAGGCAAAGATGTGCATGAGCCGGCCGCCGAAATGGCCGAAATCGTCGATGTGGCCATTGACGCCCAGGATGACCTTCGGCGCAGTTACCTGTCCGGATGCACACGACGCGGTCCACTTTCCATCTCGCCGTGTGAGCGAGGTGACTGGTGATCGTTCGAAGATATCGATCTTGCCAGAGAGACCAGCGGCGAACTGGCGTACATAGTCGGCCGGCTGAATCAACACGGTGCCGGGTGTGTAGAGGCCGCCAACGTAATAGGCCGAACCGGTAAGCTCCCGCATCTCCTGAGCATCGAGGAACAGGTGCTTTTCGCCCGCAGCCTTCAGCGACTGTCCAAAGCTCGCGTTCAACTTCATTCCGCGGCTGGTTGCCGCGGCATTGATCTTGCCGGCCGGATCAAACGTCTCCCGCGACATCCCGTATTCTTGCGCCGCATCCCTGGCGAAACCGATTGCGAAGCGATTCTGGGCCATCTCGACTTGCGTCGCCTCGGCCCCTCCGCTGGAATACTCACCGGCCGAGAGGTTATGTGGGACATCGATCATGAAGCCCGAGTTGCGACCCGATGTGCCCTTGCCGATTTCACCAGCGTCCAGCAGGACGATTTTCTCGCCGGGCCGCAGCGCTTGCAGACGTCGCGCCGCCGAAAGGCCGGCGAAGCCGGCACCGACAATGAGCCAGTCCGCGGATACCGCACCTTCGAGCCTTCTTAGCGGAAACCGGCGTTCACTGATCGCCTCCCAACCGGAGACGCCATTTTCAACTGGCAGACGCCTCACGGATCCTGTTGTCATCTGATCGTCTCGTCCAGGGAGCGTTCGGAAACGTCGATCCAGATCGTCTTCAGTTCGCAATAATTGTCGTGAGCGAAGACCGACTTGTCGCGACCACCGAAGCCCGATTCCTTGTAGCCGCCAAACGGCGTGCTTGCGTCACCTTCGCCAAAACAATTGACGGTGACGACGCCGGCACGGATTTCCCGCGAAAGCTTGATCGCGTTCCGCAAGCTGCCGGTATAGACGGAAGCTGTCAGGCCGTAGTTGGTATCGTTGGCAAGCGCGATGGCCTCGGAAAGCGTATTGAACGAGGTTACCGACAGGATCGGTCCGAAGATTTCCTCCTGGAACAGGCGGCTTTTGGGCGTGACGCCATCGATCACCGTCGGCTCCACGAAAGCGCCGTCCTGCGTTGCGCCGCCATGGGCGACAGACAGCTTTTCGTTCTTGGCGTCGTCAAGGAATGACGTCACCTTTTCGAAATGCGCCTTGTTGACGAGCGCGCCGATACGGTTTTCCGGATCGAGCGGGTCGCCTGTTTTCCATTCCCTCAAATACGCACCGATGCGCTTGAGAAGTTCATCCTTCACCTTCGAATGAACGATCAGGCGCGAGGTTGCCGAGCAATTCTCGCCCATGTTCCAGAAGGCACCGTTGACGACCTGCTCGGCCACGAGGTCGAGATCCTCGGCATCATCGAGAACGACGGCCGGGTTCTTGCCGCCACATTCGAGCACAACCTTCTTGAGGTTGGAATCGGCGGCATAACGCAGGAAGCGACGACCGGTCGGCGTGGAACCGGTGAATGCGACCATGTCGACATCCATATGCAGGCCGAGAGGTTCGCCCACATCCTTGCCGCTGCCGGTGACGACATTGAAGACGCCGGCGGGAATTCCGGCTTCATGCGCGAGTTCCGCGACCCTAAGCGTTGTCAGCGTCGTGTCTTCGGCAGGCTTGACGACGACGGAGCAACCGGCAGCCAGTGCCGGGCCAATCTTCCAGGCGAGCATCAGCAGCGGGAAATTCCAGGGCAGGACGCAGCCGACGACGCCGATCGGCTCACGCACGATCATCGTCAACGCATTCGAGCCGGCGGGTGCGGTGTTGTCGTAGAGCTTGTCGATCAGCTCGGCATGCCAGCGAAGCGTATGAATGGTGTCGGGAACATCGACTGTCTGGCACTCGCGCACCGGCTTGCCGCTATCGAGGCTCTCCATCACCGCCAGTTCGTGGCGGTTGCGCTCGATGAGCTTTGCGAGCTTGAGAAGGACGGCTTTACGTTCTGCCGGATGCTGCAGGCGCCAGCGACCATCGTCGAATGCCTCGCGTGCTTTGAGGACAGCGAAATCGACATCCGTGCTGTCACATGCAGCAACCTTCGCAAGCGTTTCGCCGGTTGCCGGGTTCTTTGTCTTGAAGGTCTTGCCGGAGCTTGCGGGTCTGAACGTGCCATCGATGAAGGCGTTTGTCGGAAACTGGAGATCAGCGGCGATCGCCTTGTATTCGGCGGCGGTCAATGGATCATGCATGACGATTGGCTCCCGAGGTAATCTGTCCGACCGTGCGCTTCACAGTGGCGACAACGGTCTCAAGTGTTCTCTTTTCGTCGGAATTAAGTGGACGCAGCGGAGCGCGAACCGAACCGGCCTTGAGGCCAATGATCTCGCAACCATGCTTGATCGACTGCACGAACTTGCCGCACTCGAGGAAATCCATCAGCGGCAGCATCGCCGACATGATCGCGCGGCCCTTGTCGAAGTTTTTCTCGATGACGCAAGCCTCGTAGAGCGCGACATGTTCTTTCGGCAGGAAGTTCGAGCCGGCGCAGACCCAACTGCGCGCACCCCAGGCGAAGAATTCCAGCGCCTGGTCATCCCATCCACAGGAGAGCGCGATGTGCGGGAACTTGCGAGCCAGGAGATGGAGGTTCGCCATCTCGCCCGAGCTTTCCTTGATTGCGACGACATTCTTGGACTTGCCGACACGCGAGAAATACTCCTCGCCCATCATGACGCCCATGCGTGCCGGGTAGTTGTAGAGCATGATCGGCATATTGGCGGCGCGATCGACGGTCAGAGCGTGCACTGCGTTCTCCCTTTCGGTCGGCAGCGCATAAGGCGGCGTCGAGACCAGGATCGCGTCGGCGCCGATCGCTTTGGCGGCCTTCGCGTATTCGACGGAGTCTTCCGTGCGTGTCGCGCCGGTGCCGACGATGAGCGCAAGGCGATTACCGATGACATCCTTGGCATAGGCCGCGAGGTCAAACCGCTCCTGGCTGGTCTGAGAATAATATTCACCGGTCGAACCACCGACAACGATGCCGTGCACCTTAGCCTCGATCAGCGATTCCAGGACCGCTGCGAATGCTTTCCGATCGATCTGCCCGCTCTCGTCGAGCGGCGTTATCGCCGGCGTGTAGATCCCCTCAAACTTCACGATGATTTCTCCAGTGATTGCGTGGTCGGACCGCCAAGGCTTGCATCCGACTTGATGCCTTGTGGCGCGATGAACATTTCCATGTTCTCGCGTGACAGCTCCCAGTGCTCGAAGACAAGATCGACGACGGCGTCTTCGTCGTGAGCGCCGACCGCCTCGATGAAGCTGTCGTGATGCTCGACTGCCAGCTGCAAGCGACGCTTCATGTCGTCACTGCGAGGCCGGAAGAACGTGTGGCCGATGCGCGCGTGGTCGATGAGAAGGCGGCCTAGGCTCGGCTGCAGATAAGCATTGGCCGACATTTCGCCGAATATCTCGTGGAAACGGTTGTTCTGCAGCACCATACCGAGCGCGTCCTGATCGCTACTGGCCTTGCGAAAGCGCTCCTGCGCCTCCTTCAGGTCGGCAAGCTGCGCCTGCTTGAAATTCTGCACCGCCAGCCGTCCAATCGCGGCATAGACCATCGGCGCCACCTGGAAGAAGTTGCGAAGCGTCGTGTGGTTCATTGGAATGACGCGTGCGCCGCGGTTCTCGCGGATGTCGATGTAGCCTTCGCCCGCCAGCCGCCGAAAGATATCACGCACAGGCGTACGAGACAGGCCGTAGCGCTCGCTGAGCGAGACCTCATCAAGATCTGTGTCGGGATCGAGCTCCATGGTGAGAATTTGACGCTTCAAGTCCTCATAGAGGCTGCTCTTGACGGTTCTTGCCATTGCATAACTCCGAGCTTCCGAGTGCCGTGAGTTCAAGGATTGCACAGCGACCGGAAGGCGTCAAGCTATTGTGTACTTTGCGTACACATCAAGTGCATTCAAAATACACACTTCGCGAGCGACGCACGTTGATGCTGCGGATACAAAGGACCCCGCTCAGAAGATATTTTGGAGCACGTCCGACTGGCTCTGGCGAGACACGATGCCGCGGAGCGACTGTTAAGTCCGGACGGCCCTAGCGCGCTAGTTCGCAATCAGCGCCGCGCGAATAGGCAACCATCCAAGGCCAGACAGCCAGATCACGCATCAATCATGAAGGAGCATGTCGCTGATCGACGCGCTGGCCTCATCGGTAATCAAGGTATCCAGATAACAGTCCAGGGGTGCCGCCGCGGCCTGCTCGCTCGACGGCGCCGGTGCCGCACCCAGACCATGATCTGGAAGATGGCGCGCCGCAAACACGGCCAGCAAGAGCAGCAGCAGCCTTAAGATAAAGGCGCGCAGGATTTTTTCGGTCACGTTCATGGTGTTTCCTGGTTTTTCCAATGGCGTCCGAATAAAATGCGGAAGGCGACTTGGCACAATGTGGAAGATACAAGGGAAGCCTTCGTCAAATCCGAAGGGTCCTAGCCGGGAGGAAATATGCGCTTTGACATGACGGATCTTCGCCTGTTTCTCCATGTCGTGGAGGCGGCGAGCATCACTCAAGGATCCGAACGCTCAGGCATGGCCCTAGCGTCCGCAAGTGCGCGTATTCGTGGGATGGAGAACATGAGCGGAGTTCCGCTTCTTGACCGCAGCGCGCGTGGCGTGCGAGCGACGCAAGCAGGTGAGGCTGTCGCCCACCACGCCCGCATTGTGCTCGGGCAGATGGAGCAGATGCGGGGCGACCTCCAACTATTCGCGACCGGATTGCGCGGCCAGATCCGCCTGCTTTCGGGCCGCGCCGCAATGGCCCATCTGCCAGAAGCCCTTCGGCGCTTTCTTGTGGATCATCCGACGATAGACATAGATCTGGAGGAACGGCAGAGCCCTGACGTCGTTGCAGCCGTCGCTGGAGCTCTTGCCGATCTGGGCATCGCTGCTGATACGACCGACACCGGCTCGCTCGAGACCCGACCGTTCAAAACCGACAGACTCGTTCTGATCACTGCTTTCGACCATCCACTGGCGCAACGAAAATCGGTAGCGTTCCGCGACGTGATCGACGAACCATTTATCGGCTTGCCTGCTGACAGCGCGTTGCAGGGGCATCTCGCGACCCATGCCGCCCGCGAAGGCCGGCAATTCAAGTTACGCATCCGCCTTCACAGCTTCGCAGATATTTGCGCGATGGTCGCAAGTGGGGTGGGGCTTGCGATCGTTCCAGATATCTACGCCAAGCGATATCAGGACGTGCTTCCACTTGGCGTGCTTACACTCACGGACGCTTGGGCGCTAAGACACCTTTTGGTCTGCTCGCGTAACTTCGCTGCCCTGCCCGTTCACGCGAGACACCTCGTAGAGCACCTGACGGCCGAATGACCCTTGAGGGACGCCGTGCGTGCGTAGGCCCGAATCCCTGTAGAAAGCTTGCAAAGCAACTGCGCAATTGGCTGAGTCCGCAAGCAGGCCTGGCACCATCAGTTAGATGCGGTCGAATAAACGATCCATTCCTTGGTCCACCAATGTCGAAGATCCCATTTACCCGCTTGTCGAGCGGATACGCTGCGCGAGCAAAGATCAAACTTGGCCTGTCCACCAGTAACAAGACTTGTCAAGGCTCAGTGCGCCGCAGCCTCAGACGGACGAGATTCGCCATTGGCTAGCAATGCTGTTAACGGTGGGGCGTTTGCCGAATGAAGGCGCAGCGACTCGTCGACTACGCGTCCTCCTCACGGCGAGCGTAAAATGGCGAAGATTCTACGAACAATGTGAGTGGCCCAAACCAGCCGTTCAGGTGCAACGGCGCAATACTCGGCAATTACACATTCCTTATGCGTAAATCGTCCAGCAGATGGGCGATGCGTCCCTAATATGGGTCATTGCCGTGACTACTCATTGACAAGGCCTTAATTCCACAACTATCTCGCCGAACTTTTCATTGATGGAGTGGCAGGATGCGCCTGAATATATGGACTGCGTTTGCTTTGACCTGCGCTCTCGTGCTGACAGCGTCGCCTCCGGCTCCGGCTTATGCCGTGACTGTCAACATTCACGTCGGCTCTGATCTCAACTTCGGCCGCGCGATCAGTTGCAGGCAAGGGCAACAGCTCCTTCAGAACCGCGGGTTCCGCAATGTGCGCCGCGTCGATTGCAGGGGCAGAACATTCATTTATCACGCAAGGCGCGGCAGCAGCGATTTTGAGATCGCTCTCAGTGCTCACACCGGCCGCGTGATCCGCATGACCAGGCTTCGCCGATAACCATCCATTCAGCCTGACTTCATAGGAACTTGCCATCACGTTCGCTCGGCGCGCCGAGGATCTCCGCTATCCAGCGCGTCGCGGAAAAGCGTGTGCAGAAGGTAAGGATCGCGATCGTGATTGGGACGCCTATGAAAGCGCCGAACACGCCCCAGACGAACGACCAAGAAAACACCGAAAACAGCACCAGGAATGGCGACATCGCGAGCGCGTAACCTGCAACACGCGGCTCGATGTAACTTCCAATCACGAACTGTATGACGTTGAGCCCGACGAAGATGACGATCGCAGCTTCCGGCGAGCCGAATTGCGCCAGGGCGTAAGCGCTTGGCAGCAACGTTGCCACGAAAGGTCCCATAAACGGTATGTAGTTTAGCGTAAAGGCGATGACGCCCCATTCTGCGGCAAACCGCAGACCGAAGAGCGCGGAAAGCGCGCAGACCAACGTGCCGGTGGCTAGGCTCATTACGGTGCGCACGGCCATGTAGCGCCGCAGCTTGGCTGCCGTCTGCAACGCGCCGCCGATGATCGCATCGGCCTTCTCTTCGCTTAGAGCCTTTCGAATATTGCGCGCGACGGCCTCGGTATCGAGCAGCCCCAAGAGTACATAAACGACCACGACGACCCAGAAGGAGATCATCGTGTTCAAGCGAGCGGTCACGCCTTGCAGTACGCGGAGCAGCGAACTGAAGTTGAAGTAGTCCGCCCAGACGCCGGCGATGACGATGCCGTGCCCGTCGAGCCATTGAACGAGATTGCCATAAAGCAACTGGAACCGAGCGGCATCGCTGACGACTGAGCGACCGATGCGCCCGAAACCCCAAGCGGATATCGACGCCAGGGCAATGAAGACGCAGACTATCACGGCGACCACCACCGCAAGCGCCAACAGCTTGGGGAGAGCCCGTTGCAGGCTCTGCTGGAGCGGCCAGGCCAGACCGATGATGAAAAGCGCGCCGGCAACGGGAGCGAAGACGCTGGCAGCCATTCGGAGAACGCACAAGACCGCTATCGCAGCAAGGATCGCCAGGAGAGTGATGACCGCTCGGCTATTCATCCAGTCGACATCCTCTCCGATTGCCTTCGAGCGACCATCCTCACAAATATCATTGGCCGGGCAATCGGTTGCCTGTCCCAAAAGCATGCCTGACGTCTCTAATCGGTATGACGGTGACCTGTTCGCGGTCGCCTGCTCCTGACATCGACACCTAGTTGAACGGCCATATCCGCGGGACCAGGAAGACGGCGACGATGAAGAACCACGCCATAAGCGGGGTGCCGAGTTTCCAGTAGTCGCCGAACCGATAGCCGCCCGCGCCCATCACCATCATGTTGGTCGTTGTCGCGATCGGCGTCATGAAGGATGCGGATCCGGCGATGCAGAGGCTCATCAGCACCGGGTGCGGCTGGATATGCATGGCGGAGGCCGCGGCCATTGCGATAGGAATGACCAGCATGGTCGTCGCCGTGTTGCTCATGACCTGCCCCAACACCGCCGTGAGCACGAAGAGACCTGCGACCAGAGCGCTCGGTCCGGCCGAACCGAGCGCGGAGACCAGTTCGTCGGCGACGAACTTCGCCGTGCCGGATTGTATCATCGCCGTTGAGATCGGCATCATCGCGCCAATCAGGATAACCGTCGTCCAATGAACGGCGCGATAGGATTGCTCGACGGTGATCGCGCCGGAAGCAACAAGCACGCAGGCGCACAAAATGCCCGCGACGGCGGGTGGGACGATGTTCGACGCCAGCATGATGACAAGCCCGATCAACGTCGCAACGGCGACCTTGGCACCGGGCCCCATCGGCACGGCGTGGCGGCGAACGAGGTCAGGGGAATCGACGACGAGGACGTCGGGATCATCCAGGCGCATATCGAGCGCTTCCCAGCTTCCTTCGAGCAGGATGGTGTCGCCGGCCTTGAGCTCAGGCCTGGCATAGTCAATTTCCGCGCCGCCGCGATGCACCGCCAGGACGACGAGATCGCCGCTCTCGGTAGCCAAGCCGGGAAACATCGATTGACCGATCAGCTTGGATCGCGGCGGGATCATCACCTCGGCTAGGCCGGACCTGCGATTGAATGCGGTGCTGCCGCTGCCAGTCGGCGCATCCTCGCGAACAGCCAAATGGAGCCGTGCAGCAACCTCGGCGACAGCCTGGGCGGCGCCGCGCACGAGCAGGTAATCATCGGCAATCATGGCCCTGTCGCGCACCGGATAACCGGATGCGGTAGTCTGGACGGCCATCACCTGTATGTCGCTCGCAGCACCCAAGTCGATGTTGTCGGTGGGCATCCCAACCAGAGGCGAGTCTCGCCGTATGCGAAGCCGGAAAAGCCCGTCTTCAAGGCCGTAATGTTCGACCAGCGTCTGGGCGTGGCCGCTGAAGTCGGCGGGGAGCCGTGCATTTGTCTGCCTGGGGAGCAGATACTTGCCCAACAGCAGGATAACGAAGACGGTTCCGGCGAGAAGCGGAACGCCGACAAGGGCGAATTCGGTAAAACCGAAGCCTTCAAGCCTGGCATCTTCAAGTGCCTCCGAAACCAGGAAATTCTTAGGCGCCCCGGTCAACAGCAGGTTTGCTCCGGCATGGGCGGAGAAGGCCAAAGGCATTAATAACTGCGCGGGCGATTGATTGAGCCGCACCGCCGCGAACACCGCGATGGGGATGAGAGCCGCCACGGCACCGCTGCCGCTCAGAAGCGACGTGAGACACCCAACCGCGATCATGAGAACGAACAGAAGCCGGCTACGGTTGTTCTGACCGGCCAGCGAGATGAGCGCTTGTCCGCACCACGCGGTGACACCGGTTCTCTCAAGCGCGGCACTGACGATGAAGAGGCTGGCGACGAAAAGGACGGCGCGATCGCCAAAGCCGGCCAATGCCTGATCCAGCGTCACGAGCCCTGTCGCCCATAGTGAAAGCGCCGCCGCGAAGGCGACGGCGATGACGGGCAGCCTGTTCCACGCAAAAAGAACGATCGTCGCGAGGATGATGCAGCAGGTCGTCTGGATCGGGGTCAAGAAAGACCTCCCCGTCTAGCGTGCCGGCATCGATGAAACCTCCCATGCATGGCGGCGTTACGAGGTTGCCGCTGGCGCCGTCTCCGCTTCTGCCTGCGCCGCGGACAGAGCTTCGCGCAAGGCGGCCTCCCTGGTCTCATCGAAGGACGTCTGCAGCAGTTCGCCGCCAATACCCTTGAGATCGGCCAGCACCTTATCAACAGTCATCTTGCGCACGAGCAGAAAGAGCCCCGCCGTGCCCGGCTGCAAGGCCGACGCGGCCTTCTTCATGAACTCGTCGTTGATGCCGACATCGCTGAGTTGGCCCGCAAGCGCACCGGAAGCAGCGCCCAGCGCGGTTCCAACCAACGGCATCAGAAAGATCGCCCCGATCAATGTTCCCCACAAGGCGCCCGAGGCAGCACCGCTTGCGGTGAGATTGACCATCTGATTGAGCTTGATCTGAGCCTTCTCGTTCTTCACGACGACAACCGCGTCTTCCAGTTCGATGAGATATTCCTGTTGAAGCGACAGGACCTTCTGCCGCACCTCTTCGGCCTTCGCTTCCGTTGGGAACCCGATGAAAATCAGATCGCTCATGCCCGCACCCTTTTGCTGAAAAGTCGACCTTTGGCGATACTCACGCACGCGCCGCACTTACGCTAGCAATTGCCGCGGCAATAATGATGCGCGGCGAATCCCAATATTGCGCCGGTCGTCCCATTTTTGGCTTGGGCGTCTCATTGGCTGGTCGCCATGTCGAAGATCAATATTGGCGCGGCAACCGCAAATGTCGCGGCGGCGCCGATAGCATCGACAGCCGTCGTGGGTCTCGCAACATCAGCGTCCGAGATTTGCTGCCCCTGCACCAGCCGATCGCCGATCAGCCGGACGGCCTCGGGGCTGGTGGCGAACAGCGCGTGATTGACCCGATCGCCCGAACTCAATGCGCTCAGATCCAGCACCGTAACACCGTGTAGATCCGAAAGGGCCTTGCGGTAGTCTTCCTGTGAGGGGTCGATCCCGCCAAGACGGGCATCTCCACGCGCAATGAACCGCGACAGCCGAAGCGCCAAATCGTTGCGCGCGACGAAAATCGTAATCTTGGGCCGATTCGGCCCCATATCCTCCACCTGCCGGCGAAAGACGCCGACATCCAGATCCGGGGAAGCGAGGATGAGGCTTGAGACCTTGCTCGGCACACCGCCCCGCCGCAGAGCGACCTGCCTGATCGCCTCGACCGTGAGCCACGCGCCCATGGAATGGGCGAGCACCACCACCTCGTTGATCGACTGGCTGTCGATCGCGGCCTCAAGCAGATTTGCCAGATCCGATCGAGAGTAGGAGGCGTTATCAAGGTCGCGCTTGTAGTCGAGAAACCGCCCCCGCGACGGCCATGAAAACAGGATCGGGACAGCATCCGCATCTGAATCGTGCACGAGTTGCGCAAAGCGGAAAACCGCGCGGTCGAAAGTCGTGCTGTAGCCGTGCACGAAAACGAAGGCGCGCCGTTTGTGGACCC
Organism: Rhizobium sp. UBA1881; assembly: GCF_002338015.1. Lineage (NCBI taxonomy): Bacteria > Pseudomonadati > Pseudomonadota > Alphaproteobacteria > Hyphomicrobiales > Rhizobiaceae > Rhizobium > Rhizobium sp. UBA1881. The sequence continues at coordinate 27,314 of NZ_DDHH01000125.1, read as the reverse complement.
CTGGGGCACGAAACGCGGCGGCGACATCTTCGCGCTTGATCGGGGTTACGGATGTCGCGGCGAAGGTCCGCTCGGGATCGCCGGGAGAACGGCGCGGAAGTTCAAGCGTGCCGGCCTTTCGATTTGGAGGAACTGAAATCCCGATCCTGGTGTAAGACACCGATGTACCTCGCTCCCCGCCGTAGAGCACCGAGGGGTCCTCGACAGGCGCCCGTGTCGTCGCCGCGATGAGCGTGATCTGATCGGCTTCCTTTGCAGGGTGGGTTACGTTCAAAAGCCCCGCCTGCGGGCCGGCGCATGTCACGAGACATGCGGCGAGAGCCAATACCATGAACAGCCGCCGCCAGCGCATCGTTATCTCGGCACGTCAGGGCGGCGATGCGAGACCCTTTCGCCAACACACACGGTTACCATCGCAAGAACGCTCTCCAAGCCCTATCATGTTCACCTGCTTCTAGGCCCCGCACGGGGTCAATAGCTCCAGCCATGAAATCGATCGGACCCGGAATACTCCGGGACGCACAGCGTAGCTTCGGGACGCCCGGCTCATGACATCTAGTATCCCACGGCTCATCCTGTCGGTCGATTTCACTGGCCCTGGTCGGCAATCAGCACCGTTGAAATCACCTCAAGATCGGGTCTTCTCAAAGGGATAGTGGAATTGAGCCCGGTAGCCCTCGTTGCGATCATCGTCGCTGCAGCGATCGTTCTTTTCGTGTGGAACAAGCTGCCGGTCGCGGTTGTCGCCATGCTGGTGTGCTTGTCCCTGTGGGCCTCGGGGATCCTCAGTCTTGATCAGGCGCTTGCGGGGTTCGGCGATCCCGTTGTCATCTTCATCGCGACGCTCTTCGTTGTCAGCTCAGCGCTCGAAATTACCGGTGTGACCGCCTGGATCGGTAAGCACCTGATCCGCGCCGCAGGCGAAAAAAGCCGCAACCGCTTTCTCGTCCTGATGATGAGCCTCGCAGCGATCCTGGCGATGTTCGTCGGGACGACCGGGGCTGTCGTGGCGCTGTTGCCCGTCGTCATCGTGATTGCAGTCCGCCTTGGCCGAAAGTCCTCGCAACTTCTCATGCCGCTTGCCTTCACGGCGCATGCCGGCTCCATGCTGGCGCTGACCGGTACGCCAGTGAACGTCCTTGTCTCGGACGCCGCGATCGACGCGGGTTTCGCAGGCTTCGGCTTCTTCGAATTCGCCCTGGTCGGCCTTCCGCTCCTCTTCGGCAGCATGGCGATCATCGTGCTGCTTGGCGAGCGCCTTTTGCCGCAACGAAACGGAATAGCCATCCCCGCGGATTTCAGCCAGCACGCCCGGACGCTGGTCGAGCAATATGGATTGGGCAATGACATGCACCGCCTGCGCATTCGTGGCTCTTGTCACTATGTCGGCAAGACGCCATCGACAATCGAGATAGCGCCTCACGATGGCATGCAACTCGTTGCAGTACACGAGGGCGACACGGCCCAGCCGATCCGGCGGCAGCACATCGCGGAAGGCGATCATATTCTCCTGCGCGGCGACGCCGATATCGTGGCGAAGTTCGCGGCCGAGACGCACCTCTCCTTCCGCGAGCAGACAACAGGCGCCGACGACATTCTCTTCACCCACAAATCGGGGCTGGCCGAAGTGGCGATCCCACCGCGATCCGGCCTGATTGGGCAAAGCGTTTTCCCGGGCATGGTGACCGAGAGCGGCGATCTGATCGTCCTCGCCGTCCAGAAAGCCGACACTCCGATCGACGACATCGAGGCGAACAACCAAACCGGCGCGGTCGTGCTCGGCGCCGGCGACACGATGCTGTTGCAGGGAACCTGGAAGGCGCTGGACACGCGCCTCAGCGACCCGGATGTGCTGACCGTTGGCTCCCCGGATCTCGTTCGTAGGCAAGCGGCGCCAATGGGCGGCGACGCTAGGCGTACCGCCGCGATCTCGGCAGCGATGATCCTTCTTCTCGCGACCGGCCTCGTGCCGCCAGCGGTGGCAGGCTTGCTGGCAGCAGGAGCAATCGTTCTGTCGGGAATCCTCACAGCGGAGCAGTCCTACAATGCGGTCGGCTGGTCGACGGTGGTGCTCGTCGCCGCGATGAAACCGCTCGGCACCGCGATGACGGAAACCGGCGCGGCGCAACTCGCCGCCGACCACCTTCTCTATATTCTCGGGCAGAGCAGCCCGACCATGCTTCTCGCGGGTCTGTTTGTGACGACTGCGGTGCTTGGACAGTTCATCAGCAATATGGCGACCGCCTTGATCGCGATCCCGATCGGCGTTGCGGCTGCGGCCGGCATGGGCATCTCCCCACGTCCCGTCCTGATGAGCACCGCCGTCGCGGCAGCGGCAACCTTCTTGACGCCGATAGCAGCGCCGGCGAACGCCTTAGTCATGGGCCCCGGCGGCTACACTTTCGGTGAGTATTGGAAGCTGGGCTTGCCGCTACTTGCCTGGTTCTTCGTCGTTGCCGTCTTCATCGTCCCGCTCATCTGGCCGTTCTAGGTGGTGGGCAATGCCATTACAGATCATTTCGCGGCCATGCAGATCGGCCGCAACGCAATGAAACCAGGGAGGAAAGACAATGCTGCGGATGGGAGAGAAGTATCGCCACCTTGTCCACGACGCGGGCTGCGGCTGCTCGCATCCTGACCTGCAGAGGGCTTCGCGTCGGCTCGAAGCATTCTCGCGACGTGATCTCCTATCGGGCTTAGCGGCGACCGCCCTGGTCGGCGCCCTGCCCGCGCAGGGTCTGGGGCAGACGGCAGCCAAACCAAACAAGACCCTCTTGAGCAATGCCCGGCTCTTCGACAGCAAGGCCGGCACTGTCGTCGATAATGTCCAGGTGCTGATCAGCGACAACCAGATTGCCGATGTCGATCGCTCCCACGCGCCGCCGCCTGACGGCGCAACCGTTCTGGACTGCCGAAACGGCGTAATCATGCCGGGCCTTATCGATGCGCACTGGCACACGATTTTCGCAGCGGTGCCGCTGAACCTGCTCCTCGGCGGAGATCCCGGTATCGTCTTCGCCGCTTCCACCGCTGAAGCCGAGCGCACCTTGATGCGCGGTTTCACGACCGTGCGCGATCTTGGCGGCCCCGTTTTCTCCTTCAAGCAAGCAATCGACGCCGGCCTTATTCCCGGGCCACGGATCTATCCGTCCGGCGCCATGATCACCACGTCAGGCGGGCACGGCGACCTGCGTCTTCCCACCGAGATTCCGAGGGACGGAAACAAGCTAAGCAGCGGCGAACTCTTTGGCGGCGCTGCGATCGTCGATGGTGTAGCCGAATTGCAGCTTCGGGTACGCGAACAGCTTCTGCAGGGCGCATCACAGGTGAAGATCGTCGGCAGTGGCGGTGTTTCATCGCCCCGCAGCCCACTTGATATGATCACCTTCAGCGAGGACGAACTGCGCGCCGCGGCCGGCGTCGCGGCAGATTGGAACACCTATGTCGCCCTCCACGCCTACACCACCCGCGCCGTTCAACGCGCCTTGCGCGCGGGCGTCACCTGCATCGAGCACGCTCATCTGATCGACGAAGAAACAGCGATCATGATGGCCGAAAAGGGTGTCTGGCTCAGCACCCAGCCCTTCCTCACGATGGCGGACGCAGCCTCTCAAAGCGGACCCGGCGTCGAACGCGCCAAGCAGATCTTCCTCGGAACCCCAACGCTTTACCAATATGCGCGCAAGCACGGCATCAAGACAGCCTGGGGATCGGACGTGCTTTTCTCTCCAGAACTCGGACCGCGGCAGAACATCATGCTGACTCATCTGAGCAACTGGTACAAGAACGCCGAGGTGCTGCAGATGGCGACATCAGGCAATGCGCAACTGCTCGAACTCTCCAACATGCGCAATCCTTATCCCGGCAAGCTTGGCGTCATCGAGACAGGCGCCCTGGCGGACTTAGTGGTCGTCGATGGCAACCCGACGGAAGATCTGACCCTAGTCGAAAATCCGCAGAAGAATTTCCTGGCGATCATGAAGGACGGGCGGCTGCACAAGAACACCCTTTGACACAGCGGACCTTTCACGGGCGGGGCAGCCTGATTCCAGCTCCCCAACATCCGGAAACACGTTAACCGGGAAAACGGACACGCTTTGCGTCTTTCTTTTACATAGCAAGAATTGTATTAGTGATCTTCGCTTTAGGTTTACCTTCTGCACACAGTCAACATTGCCGTGATGGTGTAAATCAGCTTCCCTCCGGGGGCACCATCGCTTACGTCGATACTGGTCACTTCATGCTTGCTTAGTCTTGTGTTCAAGGAGCGACATCATGAATGCACGGGTAGAATTGGGGTCGACATCCGCCGCGGCTTTCGCGGACGAACCACTGAGATGCGCAATCGAATGTGATACTTCACGCGCTCGCGCGCCAGAGCGGTTCGAGGTTTTCCGAAACTGGCATTCGTCCATCCTCGATGTCGGCCTGAAGAGCGGCGAGACGATTACCTTTGAGGCGACGGAGAAAGTCTGGCAGATCGGCGATATCGCCTTTGCCGTCATCGATGCGTCTCCCGATCATCTCCTGCGGTGGGAGCACAAGAAAAAGCCGGCCGTCGACAATTGGGTCGTCAGCGTCAAAAGCAGCGGAGCATCGAGCACCGCCGATAGCACCTCCCGACGAAAGCTTGGCATAACGAACCTCACGGCGCCGCATGCCTGCGAAAGCGAGGGGAGATTGATCGCGCTCTTTTTGCCGTACAACACGGTTGATGCCTCCCTCGACCCAGAGATCGCGGACGAAGACGCCCAATTCCTCGCCGACTATCTGATCCTGCTGCATCACAATCTCACTCATCTGCGCCGGAGCAACGTTGCGAGGGTCGCCGAAGCAACCATACACATGCTCGCAGCCGTGCTCGCGCCGTCTCACGACAAGCTGGCGCAGGCACAGGCTCCCATCGATGCCGTGATAACGACCCGCGCAATCAGGGCGATCGATGCCAAGCTTGCTGACCCCGACCTAAGTCCGGAGTATCTGTGCAAGAGTGTCGGCGTATCGCGCTCGCGCCTCTACCGGATTTTCGAACCCGCGGGTGGAATTTCGAACTATATCCGTCGAAAACGCCTGCTTGAGACGCGCCGCGCGCTAGCCGATAGCGCCAATGTGCACTCGATCGCGCAGATCGCGGAAAATATGGGCTTTACCGATCCATCGACCTATAGCCGCATGTTCAAGCGCGAATTCGGACTGTCGCCGAAGGAAGTGCGGGCGCTGGGCTGGCAGGGAATGCTGCATCCGGGCTCGCTCAAGATGGATCAGGCAGGTGGCAGCAATCCCACATTGAACACGCTGCTAATCAGCAACTCTCTTGGCATGTCGATGGGCAACTGACGATTTTGGCGAGATTTCGTTCCTTCCGCTTGGTGAGGCAGAAATGGACACTCTGCACAGGATTGGGATGGAATGCATATATTCAAACCGGAACATATGAATAGAGTTCCGTGATATCGACACGCAATTGCAACCACTAATGTCCTGCCTGAACTCAGCTTTCTAAGTTCGACCGAAATGGCTTTCTCGTCCTGCCGGCCAGCGCCTTGTTGCTGACAAGCCGACGCTTCGTGATCGCCATCGAACACGGAGTAATGCTTATGAGAGCCACAAGCGCATTGGCGATCCGCCACACCCTGCCCGTAAACGCGCGCTACATCCTCCCCTCCGGGCAACCAACCTTCTGTCAGACATAGATGCTCAACAGCAGGATGGATCATGCAGCACGACATCAACATTACCGGCAAGGACGAGGGCCAAGCTCCCCTCACATGCGTCGTCGACATCGACACATCCGCCGCGCCGCCGACCGAACAATTTGATCTCTACCGATCCTGGAATGCCAATCTCGGCGATGTCACGCTGCTGCGCGAAAAGTTCAGTGCGTTCAGCGCGCGCCAGCAGGTCTGGCAGCTCGGAAGCCTAGCGCTGATGTCCCTGGATTACCGGGGCACCGGTTATCGTCGCCGTTGGACTAGCAAGAAGGATCCCGTTTTCGATCACTGGATTCTTAGCGTCCCGCTGACGGTCTCGGACAATGGCGAGCTGACCACCCCCGGCCAACTGCATTGGCATTGCCTTGCCGCCCCCTATGAGGCGGAAGGCGAGGATGACGGAGCGCTTGCGCTGCTGCTTCCCCGCGACTTCGCGTTCTCACAACCCTTTGATCTCGCCATTCGCCCCGAGATGGCGGCCATGATCGTGGATTACCTCCAGCTACTGCACCGCTCGCTTCCCAACCGGATGGAGCGAGACGCCGAACATGTCGCGGTCGCGACGACCACATTGCTTGCCGCCTGCCTTGCGCCATCGCGCGATCACATCGTCGAAGCCGAAGGACCAATCAACGGCGTGATCATGGCGCGCGCCAAGAAGCTCATTTCCGCGCAACTCGCCAGGCGCGATCTATCGCCGGAAAAACTGTGCCGCGACCTCAACATCTCGCGGTCTCGGCTCTATCGGATTTTCGAGGCCAGCGGCGGCATTTCCAACTACATCCGCCGCCAACGCCTGCTGCGCACCAGGGATATCCTTTCCGACGACAAAGACACGCGCTCCATCTCGCTGATTGCCGAGGAATGGGGTTTTATGGACCCATCGACATATAGCCGAACCTTCCGGCGCGAGTTCGGGATGACGCCGAAGGAAGCCCGCGAGACCGGATGGCTCCGGACCAACGAGGCGCCGAGACTTTCCGCCGCCCATTTCGCCGGCGGCCCGCCTTGGAGCTCTCTGCTGGCGAGCGGCGATACAGCGAACCGCTCTTAACCGCTCCCGGAAACATCCTCCTAAGCCCACCGGACCACTCGCGGCGCCGTTCGCGTTCGTGACAACGCGGCCACTTGCTCGTGCCTGTGCAGTTTATCCCAGCGTCGTGCACAGTATCCATTTCTACGACAATGAGCGTGAAACTACTGTTTAAACGGCATTTTCCGCTTTCCGGGCCATGCCCTGCAGAAATAAGCTTCGAGTGCCGCCGTCGGAGCGGAACGTCTGAACTCGCGTTCCATCCACCGCTTCGGCCATGGCCATTGACGCTTTCAGGAGTGTGACGGATGAGAATTCCTGGCAGATTTTCTAGTGTCTTTCTCGCCTCGTTCATCGCAGCCTCGCATTCAATAACGGCACGGGCTCAGGACGTGCCGAAAGTGGCAACCATCACCGTTGCAGTTGAAGATGTTTCGCCAAAGCACGAATTCGTCGGGCGCGTCGAAGCACTGAATGCCGTGGACATTCGCTCCCGGATTGATGGCTTCGTCGATGAAAGACTTTTCGAGGAAGGCGCCGTGGTCGAGGAAGGCCAGGAGCTATTCAAGATCGACAGCCGGGCGCTTGAGATCGCCCTGGCCGATGCCAATGCCAACCTCGCCCGCGCCAAGGCGACGCTGCTCGATGCCGAGCGCCAGATGGTGCGTAACCAATCCCTCAACCAGACCGTTGCGCGCGCGACGATCGAGCAAAGCGAAACCGCGCGAGACACCGCCGCAGCAAACCTGCAATCGGCGGAAGCGGCCGTCAAGCAAGCGCAGCTCAATCTCAGCTACAGCCGCATCGTGGCTCCGTTGAAGGGCCGGATCGGAACCGCTGCCTTTTCTCCCGGAAGCTTCATCACCACCGCCTCACCCGCATTGGCGCGCGTCGTGCAGATGGATCCCGTGAGGGTGGTCTTTTCGGTCAGCGACCGCTCATTGCTGGATCTGCGCGAAGCCGCCGGCAATGTCAGCAAGGACGAGCTGGCCCAGCGCTACCAGACGCGTCTCAGGTTATCCAACGGACAGATTTATCCGCAAAACGCACCCATCGCCTTCCTCGGAAACGAGGTGGATGAAGGTACCGGCACTCTAGCTGTCCGCTCGGTCTTTCCAAACAGCGATTCCTTGCTGATCCCGGGCCAGTTCGTCACCGTCGTCGTCTCTGAAACCGCGCGGAAGGAACGGCCCACGATTCCGCTGGGGGCGGTGCAACAGGACCGCGAGGGAAAGTACGTGATGCTGGTCACACCTGACAAGAAGGCCGAGGAGCGCAGGATCAGCGTCTCCGAGCAGCGGGAAGGAAGCTGGATCGTCGAGGACGGGCTGAAAGGTGGTGAAAGCGTCATCATTGAGGGGCTTCAGAACGTCGCCACGGGATCCGCGGTCGAGATCGTCGAGGACAAGGACGCGTCCCAGCCGGCGGTGTCCAAATGAACATTTCCGCTCCCTTCATCGGCCGCCCACGCTTCGCGATGGTGATCGCGGTCGTCATGCTTATCGCCGGCACGGTTTCGCTCATGCAGATCCCGGTCGCGCAGTTCCCGCAGATCACGCCGCCGGAAGTCCAGGTCACCGCCAGCTACCCGGGGGCCAACGCGCAGGTGATGACCGACAGCGTCGGCGCGCCGATCGAAGAGCAGGTCAACGGCGTCGAGGGCATGATGTACATGTCTTCCTCGAGCTCCGACAACGGCACCTACAGCCTGACCGTGACCTTCGAGGCCGGGACCGATCCCGCGATTGCCCAGGTCAATGTCCAAAACCGGCTCGCTCTGGCGACCCCCCGCTTGCCGGCAGTGGTCACGCAAGCGGGCGTCACGGTGCGCAGCCGCTCGTCGAGCATGCTGCTCGGCCTTGCGCTCTATTCGCCGAAAGGCACTCGCGACGAAGTCTTCATCAGCAACTACGCGACGATCAACATCCGCGACGCCATCTCCCGCCTTCCCGGCGTTGGCGAAGCCGCCGTGTTCGGGCCGACCTACAGCATGCGCATCTGGATGATGCCTGATCGCATGGAGGCGCTGGGCGTCACGGCGGCCGACCTCATGACCGTCATCCGAGCCCAGAACGCCCAGGCATCAGCCGGGCAGATCGGCTCGCCTCCGGCGATGACCGGGCAGCAGCTACAGCTCACGGTGACGGCGCGCGGAAGACTCGCCGATGCCGCCGAGTTCGGCAATATCATTGTTCGCAGCAATCGCGACGGCGGCGTTGTCCGTCTGCGTGATGTCGCCCGCGTGGAGCTCGGCGCCCAGTCCTACGACACGGCCTCGACGCTGAACGGCCGCCCCAGCGCGACAGTCGTCGTCTATCAGGCATCCGATGCCAACGCGCTTGCGGTGTCGAACGCCGTGCTTGGCGAAGTCGAGCGGCTCTCTAAGCAGTTCCCCGATGATGTGGCCTACACGCTCGTCTTCGACACAACCTCTTTCGTGCGCGAAACCATCCGCGAGATCTTCGTGACGCTCGCCATCACCTTCGTGCTCGTCGTGGCCGTCGTCTACGCGTTCTTGCAAGACTGGCGCGCCACCGTCATCCCGACGCTGACAATCCCGGTCTCCCTGATCGGCGGCTTCGCCGTTCTCTACGTTCTCGGCTATTCGGCGAACACGATCACGCTCTTCGCCGTGATCCTGGCGATCAGCCTCGTGGTCGACGACGCTATCATTGTCGTGGAAAACGCCCAGCGACTGATGAGCGAAAAAGCGATGGATATACGAGCCGCGACGCTCGCCACCATGCAGCAGGTCACCGGACCGATCGTCGCGACCACGCTTGTGCTCGCCGCACTCTTCGTCCCGGTGGCATTTCTGGCCGGGATCACCGGCGAACTCTACCGCCAATTTGCCGTCACCATCCTGGTGACCGTGGTGTTTTCGACGATCAACGCACTCACGCTGAGCCCGGCGCTCTGCGTCCTCATTTTGAGGCCCGCCCCTGAACGCAAGACGGGCCTTTTTGGGCGGATGAACAACGGCCTGGAGGCCTCCCGCCGCTTCTATCTCGGGCTGTTTACGATGTTTGCCCGCCGTCTCGTCCTGGCGGGCGTGCTCTTCGTCGCCGTCATCGGCGGCATCTACGGCTTCTACCGCGTTCTGCCCACCGGCTTCGTGCCGGCCGAGGACCAGGGCTACCTGTTCATGAACGTCCAGCTGCCGAACGCCGCATCGCTGGAAAGAACGCAGCAGACGATTACGCAAGTCAGCGCTCTCCTGCAGCAGACCCCCGGGATCGCCAATACGATCGGCATCGCCGGTGTCAGCATGGTAGGCGGCGGCGGCTCGAACACCGGCATGATCATTTCCGCGCTGGAGCCATGGAGCGAGCGCCCAGCGGACCAGAGCGCCTTCGCGCTGATCGCCAAGCTGCGCCCGCAACTGGCTGCCATCTCGACGGCATCGATCGTGCCCTTCAACCCACCGGCGATCCCCGGCCTCGGCACGACAGGTGGCTTCGACCTCCGCCTGCAGGCGCGCGCCGGTCAGAGCCAGCAGGCGCTCGCCGAGGTCATGCGCGACCTGATCATCCAGGCAAACCGGACACCCGGCCTTGCGGGCGTGTTCAGCACCTTCTCCGCCGACGTGCCCCAGGTCTATCTCGACATCGACCGAAAACGGGCCGACCTCTACGGCGTCTCGCCGGCGGCGATCTTCAGCACGCTGCAGGCACATCTCGGATCAGCCTATGTCGACGACTTCAACATTTTCTCGAGAGTGTATCAGGTCCGGCTGCAGGACGAGCCCAGCTATCGCCAGCGTATAGACGACATCCAGCGGCTCAGGGTGCGCAGCCACTCCGGCGAGCTTGTTCCGCTGCAGAGCATGATCTCTATTCAGACGATCTATGGGCCGAGCTCGGTCAACCGCTACAACCTGTTTTCATCGGCCGCGATTAACGGCCAGGCTGCGGCCGGCACCAGCTCCGGTCAGGCGCTCGGGATCATGGGCAACCTCGCCAATGAAACCATGCCCGACGGCTTCGGTTTCGAATGGACCGGGCTCGCGCTTCAGGAGCAACAATCGGGCAACGAGACCGTGATCATCCTGATCGCAGGCATCGTCTTCACCTATCTCTTCCTCGTCGCCCAGTATGAGAGCTGGAGCGTGCCCGTTGCCGTCATGCTGTCGGTCACGGTCGCGGTAGTCGGAGCTCTGGGCGCACTCGTCATCGGCGGGATCGACCTCAACATCTACGCGCAGATCGGAATGCTGCTGCTGATCGGCCTCGCGGCCAAGAATGCCATCCTGATCGTCGAATTCGCCAAGGAACGTCGCGAGGAAGGGATGAGCACGCTGGACGCGGCCTCCGAGGCGACGTCTCAACGCTTCAGGCCCGTCTTGATGACCGCGCTCGCCTCGATCTTGGGTGTCGTGCCGCTGGTGGTCGCAACAGGCGCCGGAGCGGGGAGCCGCCAGGCGATCGGCGCCACCGTTCTTGGGGGCCTGCTTCTCGGCACGGTTCTTGGGCTTGTCGTGATCCCGGTTCTCTACCTGGTCGTTCAGAGCCTTCGCGAGACGCTGAAGCAGCGGCTCTTCGGCGTCGAACCCGATCCGGTGACCAACGTCGCTGCGGAATAGGTGCTTGCGCCGGCTCTATCCGGCCCGGGTTTCCTTAGGCGCCGTGGGCTACTCCGCGGATGCCGGCTCAAGCGCTTTGAACGCTCCCTGCCCCAGGAGCATCAGCCATGTCACGAGCACGAAGGTGGAGGTCAGGACCGGCATTGCGATGGGTGTCAGGAAAATGGCGACGGAGGCCCAGAGCCAGCTGGAGATGACGGCGCCGAAGACCGCATAAATCAGGCTGCGCCAATTGAAGGCAAGAAAAACACCACACAGCGCCATCGCCGTCAGCGCGGAATTGTAGCCGAAGAGACCGTCGCGAACCGCGCCCTCCGGACCTCCATAGATGGCCGCCACCAGTGTGCCGACCACAGCACCAAGCAGCCCCATCGCGGCGCTGATGCGGGAATTCAGGGCAATGGCGGCTATGATGAGGTAGCCCGAAATCCAGTTGTCCTGGAAAAATATCTGCCCGATCGAGGTCCCTATCCCCTCGTACCAGGTCGCAAAGACATAGGGCACCGTATCGGAAAACTGTTCCGGCGACACCGGCTTTGCCATCGGCCCCGCATCGATCGCGTCGAACTTCAGCACCGCGAACAGAAATAGCCACCCGACGAGAACGAAAGGCATGGTCAGAGGCGCGGTCTTGTAGGGTGCCAGAACCGCGCCGATGCTGGCGAAAGCCATTGTGGTGAAGGCGGCGGCGCATACGAGATAGACAACCATGGCAACGGACGGGACGGCGCCCGTGCGAAAATCCTCGCTGGTGAAGGCGACGAGCGCCAAGCCCACCAGCGCACCGTTGAAACCATAAAGCCCATCCCGCATCACCGCCCTGTCGGCCTTTAGAACGAGCGCGGTCGCCGTGCTGGCGATGACGCCGAGAACGCAGATCGCGGCATAGATCCACGAGTTCCACGCAAGTGCTACGAGGATGACAAGTCCCGACAGCGGATTGTTCTGAAAGACGACCTGTCCGACGCCGCGCAGCGACCAATCCACGAAGAACAAGGATGGATGATCACGGAAACGATCCAAATTCATTGATCTCTGCTCCTTCGCTCGGCCTGGAAGAGACAGCGTGCCTCGTGCCCGCGGCGTGTTGGTCCGGCCCAAGCGCGACCTCACGCCCGGGCTTTAGGCTTCCTAGAAGAGGAAGTATCGCTGCGACATCGGCAATACATCCGCCGGCTCGCAGGTGATGAGCTGGCCATCGACGCGGACATTATAGTTCTGCGGATCGACCTCCAGCTTCGGCGTCAGATTGTTGTGCACCATGTCCTTCTTGCGCACCGTCCGCGTGCCCTTCACGGCTGCGAGCTGCTTGGAGAGCTTCAGCTTTTCGCCAATTCCGTCGTCGAGTGCGGCCTGCGAGACGAAGGTAACGCCCGTCGAGCCGAGAGCCCTTCCGAGCACGCCGTACATCGGACGATAGTGCACCGGCTGCGGCGTCGAGATCGAGGCGTTGGGATCACCCATCGGCGCGATCGCGATCATGCCGCCGATCAGCACCAGCTGCGGCTTGATCCCGAAGAAAGCCGGTTTCCAGAGCACGAGATCTGCGCGCTTGCCGACCTGGATCGAGCCGATATGATCGGCAAACCCATGTGTCAGCGCCGGGTTGATCGTGTATTTGGCGATGTAGCGCTTGACGCGGAAATTGTCGTTGCGCCCGCTATCCTCGGGCAGCGGACCGCGCTGCACCTTCATCTTGTGCGCCGTCTGCCAGCACCGCAGCGTCGTTTCGCCGATACGGCCCATAGCCTGCGAATCCGACGACATCATCGAGAACACGCCGAGATCATGGAGAATGTCTTCGGCCGCGATCGTCTCGCGCCGGATGCGGGATTCCGCGAATGCGACGTCCTCGGGGATTTGCGGGCTCAGATGGTGGCAGACCATCAGCATGTCGAGATGCTCGTCCACCGTGTTGATCGTATAGGGTCTTGTCGGATTGGTGGACGATGGCAGCACATTGTCCTCGCCCGCTGCCGTGATGATATCCGGCGCATGGCCGCCACCGGCGCCCTCAGTGTGGAAGCTGTGGATCGTGCGTCCCTTCATGGCCGCGAAGGTGTCGCGTACGAAGCCGCTTTCGTTCAGCGTATCGCTGTGCAGTGCCACCTGAACGTCCATCTCGTCGGCAACCGTCAGGCAATTGTCGATCGCCGCCGGTGTCGTGCCCCAGTCCTCGTGAAGCTTCAACCCGACAACACCGGCACGCACCTGTTCGCGCAGCGGATCGGGCAGGCTGATATTGCCCTTTCCGAGCAGCCCGACATTGATCGGTAGCGCTTCCGCCGCCTCAAGCATGCGGTGGATCGCCCATGGGCCGGCTGTCACGGTGGTCGCGAGCGTGCCGACCGTCGGGCCGGCACCGCCGCCGACAAGCGTCGTCGTGCCGCTCGCCAGCGCCTCTTCCGCCTGCTGCGGCGCGATGAAGTGAATATGCGTGTCGATCCCGCCCGCGGTGAGTATCTTGCCCTCTCCCGCGATCACATCCGTCGCGCCGCCGACGACGATGTTAACGCCCGGCTGGATATCGGGATTACCCGACTTACCGATCCCGGAAATGCGTCCGTTCTTGATGCCGACATCGGCTTTGATGATGCCCCAGTGATCGATGATGATGACATTGGTGATGACGACGTCGGCGACTTCGGCATAGGGGCGTTGCCCCTGCCCCATGCCGTCGCGGATCACCTTGCCGCCGCCGAAGGTCACCTCTTCGCCGTAAACCGTGCGGTCTTCCTCGATCTCGATGACGAGCTCGGTATCGGCCAGCCGAAGCCTGTCGCCCTTGGTCGGGCCGTAGAGATCGGCATAGGTCTGCCTTGTGATCGTTGCCATCATAGCCTCCTACAGCTTGCCCATGATCTTGGCGTTGAACCCATAAACCTCACGCTTGCCGTCGAGGCCCACAAGCTCCACCGTTCGTTCCTGGCCCGGTTCGAAGCGGACCGCCGTGCCGGCCGGAATGTTGAGCCGAAATCCCCGCGTGGGCCCGCGATCGAATAGCAGAGCCTCGTTGGTCTCGTAAAAATGGTAGTGAGAACCGACCTGAATCGGTCGGTCGCCGGAATTGGCGACATCGACCTTCAGGGTCTGCCGGCCCGCATTGATGTCGATCGAGCCACTCTCGATGAAATATTCGCCAGGGATCATGATAGCCTCCTCAGGGAATCGGGTTGTGGACGGTCACGAGCTTCGTGCCGTCGGGAAAGGTTGCTTCCACCTGGATGTCGTGGATCATCTCTGGCACGCCCTCCATGACCTCCTCGCGGGTCAGCAGCGTCGCGCCGTAGGACATGAGGTCCGCCACCGTCCGCCCCTCGCGGGCGCCTTCCAGGAGGGCTGCCGAGATATAGGCTATGACTTCGGGGTAATTCAGTTTCAGACCCTTCGCCTTGCGCCGCTCCGCGACCAATCCGGCCGTAAAGATCAGGAGCTTGTCTCTTTCACGCGGTAGCAGTTCCATGAGCTTGCCTCCTTGTTTTGCTGTTCACGTTGCCCAGATGCGGGGAGCGACGGCCTTCTTCATCAGGCCGCGTTCGCGAAGAATGCTCCACGCTTGCAGAAAAAGTGCCTTGCCCTCGGACATGCGGCTTCCGAGATAGCGGCAGACGATCACGCGCTCTAGCTGGCTGGCCGAGAAGACGCCGCGCGCCTGCTCGCCGAGTTCGTCGCGGATATGCTGAACGGTGTTTTCCAGCGCCGGCCCCGCATAGACCATCGTCCCGACGATGGGCTTTCCGGCAAAGAAAACCGGCGCGTCCAGAACGTCAGGTGCGCGCGAAAACGCCATTCGTTCGAACCAGATCAGCTTGTCGCCGCGAAAAATCTCGACGCGATGGGCAAGTCGTCCGGTTGCGAAGCCCTCGCCCGCGGCGGGGCGGCCTAGGCTGACGAAATCCCAACCGACGTAGGCTGCATCCTCGCCGAGCGTCACGCTTGTGCTGATCGAGGCATCCGCGCCTTCGAAAAGGATCGTCTCCTGCGGGAGATTCTCGCAGACCGCACCGGCGCCGACATCGATCCGTATGCGCTGCGTACTCGTGCCGATTTCGCTGCGGTAGAACTTGGTCGCACCAGGCGTCGTCAGAACGCAGCGCGCCTCGGGCGCAAGGCCGCAGGTGATGTTGAGAACATCGCCACCGGCCACGCCGCCTGGCGGATGCAGGATGTAGACATGCGCCGACCCATCGTCTTCCGGGTGAAAAGCGCGCTGCACAGCCAGCGGCCCGACATGCCGCCGGCGCATCAGACGCGTCTTCCCGTGGGAATTCGCGAACCACAAATCGAGCTCGGCATGCCAACCATTGACCATTAGCGAAAAACCTTTCTCAATCCGGCCTGACGGCCCTTGCTGTCCCTCTGTTATCTCGGCGTGTTACGTCCCGTTCGAAGTCGACCGCGATCGCTGAAAGCGCTTCACGCTTGATCGCCTGGCTTCTGCTTCTCGCTTCTGTCGTGTCGTTTCTCTTCCGAAAGATGGTGCGAACTGGCGGTCAATTTCATCGCGCCTGCGAGAAGCAGCGCCGACACCGGCAACACCAGTGCCTCCCATTGCGGAGGCGTTTGCGTTTCACCTACCTGGGCCGCAAAGTGCACGACGAGGTAGAGAATGATCATCTGGAAGAAGAGGTTCTTCAGTTCCGCGACGGTATCGATGATCATCCACTGCGGTAATCTCGATCGCTGTTCCGGCGGGATATCGAGGGCAAAGCCAAGCGCGATGCCGCAGCCGACCACCATCAACACGATGCCCAGGAGGATCTTGTCGGTCGCACGCAGGACCGATACGATGACCGACATATCCGGATTGAGCCGGGTCATCCGGAAGGTTTCCACGAGCATCAAGATCGCTTCCCAGAACATCAGGAAGGCACCGAAAAGCACACCCGCGGCAGCAAGTATCAGAATGGACCGGAGGCCGCGGAACAACGAAATCAATGCACTCATCCCCCTGGATCAATTCGGTTGCATCCGCGCGGCTCTCTTTGCCCAGTCAGCGCCTAGGAGCGAAACAGCCGGCTGTATTGCGTTTCATGCCATGCGCTTGCCATTGCCATTGCCGGCGCCGCATTGCCGATCTCATCGTCACCAGTCGTCTCCGCCGTGCGCGCGGCACGCTCGATGATCTCGGCCGCGGCGATAAGAAGGCGCTGGCCGGCGGTATGCCCCAGCGGCACCAGCCGAATGGCAGCCGATACCTGCCCTTCCACCGCACTCCACAGCAGCCCGCGCAGCGCATCTGCCGGCGCGATCTTCCAATATGTGGCCGCGAGGGCAAAGACCGCCGGGTAGGTCAGCTTCCTGCCGCTGAAAGTCTTGGCGGAGGAGACGCCGAGATCGCAGAGGACCGTCAGCATCGATGCGCCCATCTGCTTGTCCTCCAGCTCCACTTCCTTGCTTTCTCGCGCGGCAGACAGCCAAGCATCGGCTTTCAGGAACGCCGCGCGATCATCAGCTTCGAGCGCATGCATCATGCGCAGGAACAGCGCCGCATCACAGACGGCGTAGCTGTGTTCGATCAGCCTGAAGATCCAGTCTCGTGCAGTCGCCTCGTCGCGAACGGTCCGATCGTGGACCGCCCATTCGAGGCCACGGGAATAGGCGAACGCGCCGACCGGCTGGCTTGGACTGACCAGCCGCAGCAGCTGAAGCGGCAAGCCGCCCGATATTGGTTGGCCCAATGTTGGTTGAAACGTCACATAAATCTCCCGAAACAATCGCCCGTGGCTGGGCCGAACACCGACCCTCGCGGTTCAAATGCCCATGCGCCTCAGCTCGCCAGCAGCAGCACGCCGCCAAGCGCGGTGGCTCCACCGGCTATCCGCAGGGCTGTCGTGCCGCGCGTCAGGCGACCGGCGGCGCTGCCGATTCCCATCCCCACCGCGTGCAGGAATGCCGTCGCCAGCACAAAGCCCACGCCGAAGGAAAAGGCGTTCGCACCTGCCATCTCGGCGCCATGCGCATGCCCGTGAAAGAATGCGAAGCAGCCGACAATGGCCGCGACTAGCGTGGGCGATGCCGGCCGCGCAACCGCGACCAACAGTCCGATGACGACGGCCGAGGCAAGAATAACCGGCTCGACAAAAGGCAGGTGCATACCCGCAAGGGCGGCGACAAAGCCGACGATCATGACACTGACGAAAGCGACGGGGATGGCGAGCCGCGCGCGGCTCCCAAGCATCACCGCTGCCAGGCCGACTGCGACCATGGCGAGAACATGATCCGGCCCCGTGAGAGGATGCAGGAACCCGGAGACGAAGGACCCATGGTCACCGGGGCCAACATGCGCGAATGCCGGCGTACTTGCCATCAGCAAAGGCGCGACGATCAAGAGATGCATCTTCTTCATGGCACGAATCTCCCTAAGGTTGGTCGAATAGGAACGATTGACATCCAGTCTTTCAGGCACTCCATCGAACTCATGCTGGCACTACGATCTGGCCACTTCAGAACGAGCCGAACATCGACCCAAGCACGAAGACCGCGACAAGCGAGATAATGACGCCGACGATCACGGTCATCACCATGTCGAGATAGCTTCCTGAGTGCGTCTGCTTGCTGATCTGCAACAGCAGAAGCACCGTGCCGTTGTGCGGCAAAGCATCGAGCGTACCGGCGCTGATCGTCGTCAGGCGATGCATCAGCGCGGGATCGATACCGTGTTCGGCTGCAAGCTTCATGTATTCGGCGCCCAGCGCATTGAGCGCGATGGCCATGCCGCCGGAAGCGGTGCCCGTCAGCGCCGCCAGCGCGTTCATCGCCACGACCAGCGATACGAGCGGGCCGCCCGGCATCTGCAGGACGGCATCGCGCACGACGTTGAAAGCTGGCATGGCCGCGACCACCGCGCCGAAGCCGACGAGGCTCGCAACAGTCATGATCGGCAGCACTGCCGAATTGGCGCCTGCGTCGAGGCTTTCGCGCAATGCACCCAGCCGTCCATAATTCAGTCCGATCACCGTGACGATCGCCGCAGCCAGCGCAATCAGCACGGCCCAGACACCAACCGTCGACGTGATATTGATGCCGAGTGCTGCTTCGGCGCTGGAGAAATCGATCTGGGGCAATACCACCAGCGCCATCAGGAAATTGACACCGATGACGACGATCAGCGGCAAAACGGCGAAGAGGAAGGACGGTCCCTGATCGCTCTTCTTGCCATGGGTGAGTTCGCTCGGGTCGAAGTCGCCCGAGGTCGTTGCCTGTTCGCGCACCTTTTCGCTTATGACGACAGGCGTTTCGTCCTCCGTATACCCCTCATTGGCGGCCCGTGCCCTGGCCTCGATATGGGCCAGCCACCACATCCCGAAGGCGAAGGTGATGATCGAGGCGATGATGCCGAGGCCGGGCGCCGCGAAGGTCGTCGTGCCGAAGTAGGGCATCGGGATGGCGTTGTTCGTCGAGGGCGTGCCGGGCATCGCCGACATGGTGAAGGTGAACGCGCCGAGGCCGATCGCCGCCGGCATCAGTCTGGCCGGAATATTGGCCGCGCGGAACATTTCGCGCGCCATGGGTACGAGTACGAAGAAGGCGACGAACACGCTGACGCCGCCATAGGTGACGACCGCGGATGCAAGCACCACCGATAGCATGGTTCGCTTCACGCCCAGCCGCTCGGTCAGGAAACGCGCGATCGAGGTAATGGAGCCGCTGTCATCCATCATCTTGCCGAAGATGCCGCCGAGCAGGAACATCGGGAACCACTGCGTGACAAACCGCGCCGTGCCTCCCATGAACGTTGAGGTCCAGTGCGGCAACAGCGGCTGGCCTGAAGCCGCGGCGACGATGAGGGCAGCCGCAGGCGCCAGAAGCAAAACGCTCCAGCCGCGATAGGCGAACCACATCAGCAAACCAAGTCCCAGCAGAATTCCGAACAGCCCCATGGATCCGCCTCTCAAAGCAGCCAAGCCGGCGGAGATGTCTTGCGATCCATAGCTTTCGCCCTTCAAGGTGCAGCTACGATACGCGTCACAACTCACGGCCTTCTCCGGTTTTCATGAACCACACATGCGTATGTGTCGACCGGTCGGGCGCGCAAAGCCCAGGGGCGGCGCAAGAAATGGACGCCGTGCTCACTCCTGGGATTTCTTACTTAGCATAGCCAGAGATTGCTCCTGTTCGAGGAGAACGACATCCAGACTACGCGCCGCAAGGTTGCGTCGGGATGAGTTGGGATCGGTGGCCACGCGTCCAAACGCTCGGGGCACAGCCCGACGCTAAACTAAGCGCTTCTATGAACGAACAAAACCGACATCGAGATCGAGCACTCATTGGCTCCAAATGTGCCCGCGACACACCCAAGTCGGAACGGCATATGCCTGCGCCCTCCTGGCGAACGTTCCATTACTGCGGATACGACGAAAGCAGTTGACTGGCTGCCGTAGGGCCAAATCGACACGACGTGCACCACGGCGGTCTCGATCGGCCGAAAGATACCAACCAGTTTGCTATTTGGCGAAGTGCGTTAGATCATCGCAATCCGCACTCCGGCACCACCGACCGTACCCTACCCATGGTCATTGCAGAAGTCCTGCCCTTTTAATCGCGGGAAGGGGACACGCTCTGCCCGGTCGGCTTGTCGATGCCGACGAGATCGATTATCGGGCTACCGTTCTCCCCGAGAGCCGAATTGCGTGAACTTTTCTTGACCTAGATACAGCTGGTGCATTTGGTCGCAGAACTCTGGTGTAGGTGTGTTCACGGAGCTGATCTTCGATGGTTGTCAAGCGACGGCGAGCTTCTGCGATCCGTCAATTCTTACCGTGGGGAAGTGCAAATTAGAATCTCGCCAAGGCGTGAGCATTGGCGACTCATCCCGCCGCTTTGAAGAAGCGGATCCAAGGGCGCAATTATACGTCGCTCACGCGACGTGCCCGGCGGACGTTCGGTTGGCGCCGTTGCACTCTTTTGTCGACGGCTTGGTGAATCCGCGTGAAACTGGTCTCTGAACCGGATGTCAGCACCGGCAGGCAAGGCAGCACGAGCAATTCTGGTTCCAATGCAGGAGCCGATTGCCGCGATCCGTGGATTCGATTCTTCTGATGCGCATGAAGCCTTCGTATTCATGGAGCGCAACGTGGAGATGGGCGTCGATAGGCAACTCACAAAGGAACTCGCCGATCGAAATCGGGACCAGCAAGAACGTTGCACTCGGTCGCGACCTCTTCGAATGACTATCAACAAAGAACGCCGCCCCTAAGCAATTCTAGCAAGGTCGGCCCAGGTGATCCCGTAAGCCAGTGGCATACCACCAAGGTGTCGCTCTATCTCGTCGACGGCCATCTCACCCAGTCGCACCCGCTCTAGACCGATGGCGCCGGCAACGTGAGGTGTGAGGAACACGTTCGGCAGGTCGTAGAACAGGGACGCAGCCCCTGGTATCTCAGGGTCGGTCACGTCTATGATTGCATCGATTCGGCCTGTCGAAAGCGTCGCCAGAAGTGCTGTTTCGTCGATGAGAACACCACGTGCAGTATTGATGAGCGTGGCACCATTCTTCATAAGCGCTAGAATTTCAGCATCGATCATGTGCCGCGTCGACGGCAGGGAAGGCGCATGCAGCGAGACGATGTCGGCGGTGCGCATCAGGGTTTCAAGGTCAGCTTTCTCAGCACCGATTGCCGTGCACTCCGATGCGCACAATGTGGGGTCGAAAAGGATAATTTTGAAACTGAAGGGCTTCAGCAGCTCGATCACGCGCCGGCCGATGCGCGACGCGCCGATTATGCCAACCGTGCGGCCGTAGTTTCCAATCGCAAGCCTCTGCATCGCATGGGTACGATCGCGGTTGCGGTCCGCGACGTAAGTGTCGCGGAAGCGGAAGACCTGCTTGCCGGCGAAAAGGATAGCGGCAAGCGTGTACTCGGCTACCGGGATCGAATTGGCCTCAGCCGCATGGCTAACGGAAATGCCTGCGCGAAACACTTCCTCGTCGATGAGCCCCTTAACTGTTCCTGCGGCATGGACGATAATCTTCAGCCCTCCGGCCAGTGAAAGCGCATCGCGGCCGACATACGGGGCGCCCCATCCGGTTATGAGGATTTCCGTGTCGGGCAATATTCGCCTGGCTCTTTCGTCAGCGAAGGTCTGAAGCGGTTCCCGGTCGAGCAATCGGCCCAAACTTTCCAGCCGGTCAAGAAGGCGATCGGGGAGGACATGCTCCGTTCGACGCGGGTGCATGGCAAGTGCAATACCCGGTCGGTTCATGACATTTGCCCCGGCGCTTCGATGGCGCTGACAGTGACGCTATCCTCGGCAATCCGGGCTTTAAGCGCCGAAATGTCCGGTGCCAACGGGGGGCTAATCCATGCGCTGGAAACCGCGGCCGGGTCATCGAGCGCTAGCACGGCCGTGACGAAAATAGTCTCACCGGCCGGGATTTCGCCGCGCAATTGAGGGATAAGTGTCTTGGCGACGATCACGTTGGTGTTAGGGAGAGCCTTCTGCGCCAGCCCGGTTCGCTTCACCGTCGAGCCCAGGTCAAGAATGCCGGAGAAGTCAGCTTCCCCGATAACGTGAGCACTCCCCGGCGCTGCCCCAAGCACATCGAGATCGAAGTCGCGCTTGGCAATCGCAAAGCCACCTTCGGCCGTCTGCAGCTGGCGCGGCGAATTGATCCGGTGGACGCGAATGTGCCAGGGCGCTGCTGGAGCCAGCCAAGTTTCGACGGAAACATCCTTGAATGGCGACCATCTTGAATAGAGCACGTCGCCTGCGACTTTCGCTTTAACATTGGTCTCACGCACGCGGTAGTGCAGTCCATCGTCGCTGAAGGCAAGCGCGGAATCGAACGCACCGCCGGCGAAGCTCCGTTCATCGGCTTCGACGCTGAAGCCATAGCGCGCCGAATAGGCGAACTTCGCGTATTTCTCCGTGCCGAAGCGCATCTGGAGATTTTCTTGTCCCGATGACAGGGCCACCACATCGCCACCTGCCCGCATCAGGACCATGCCGGGATGGCGCTGCTGCGAGACGCTTTGGCTCGGAGTCGGAGCCTTCTCTTCCGCAGTCCAGAACGGGTGGTCATCCGCGATCGCCAATGGCAGAAAGGCCTTGAACGCCCAATAGGGCGATCCCGCCGAGTTGTAGCTTTCCGACATCAACAGGTTCGGATAGCCGAAGCCGATCGACAGGATGCCGTCGCGATTGGTCATCGGCTTGTCCTTCCACCAGCGCAGGTGCTGCAGGCAGAGATGCTTGATCTCGCCCCAGGGAAGCGCCTCCAGATCGGCAAAGGCGAGTGCCGACCAGAAGCCGGCGCAGGCGAAGCGATAGGTCAAACTGCGGCCGAAGGGGATAGTCGCGCCATCGGGCGCAAACCAGTTGCGGAAATCCCTGGCAAACAGAACAGCGCGCTCGCGGTAGCGCTTGGCGTAGTCGTCATTGACGAGCTTGGAATAGATCAGCCCATAGAAATGCATGGCGAAGGGGATGTAGTGGTCGATGCGGCGCACATTGCCATCGCGATACCAGCCGTCACCGATATAGAAGCCCTCAAGCTCCTCGAGGTACTGCCTTGTCAGGCTGCGGTCGAACTCGGCGCCGACGCGATCAAGGGCGATGTCGACGAAGATGCGGAAGAACTTCCAGTTGTTATCGGCATAATCGAACTGCCGCGCATGCTTGAGATAGGCGATGACATTAGCTCGCGCCGGCGCGCTCAGGGGGGCCCAGATCTTGTCGGGGACAAGCGCCAGCGCGAAACCGAGCGCCGCGAGCTCGACCATTCGCTGATCGCGACCGTTGACCGCGCCCCAATATTCCGGGTGCTCGGGATCCGTGCCGTTCGCAAGCCCCTCCGCAAAACGCTGCCAGTGGGCAAAGTCACCTTTTCCCGCTCCAAACGGCGCCAAACCCCAGAGAGGACGGGCAAACCCTTCCAGGTCCGCGGCGGCGCGGTCAAAATGGGCGCCGGCACCATCGAGCCGAACGCGTGCATTACCCTTCGAAAAATAGGGAAGCAGCGGGTCGAAGAGGTCGAGGAGCGCGCGGATCATGTCCTCGCGCGTCTCCAGCGGGTTGCCTGCTAACGGATTGGCGCTGGCCGGATCATAGGTCATCTCTATCACTCATCGGTTTTCGGCATTGGTGCGGTGCCCCCCACAACGGGAACGACCGCATGGCATACGTGGCGGGCCGGCGCCGACCGATCATGGAACCTGTCGATCATCAGGCCAATGGCCTCCCGACCAAGCGCGGCCCGATCAACGCGCATGGTGGAGAGCGGAGGACTCGTCATCAAGGCGCAGGGCAGATCGTCGAAGCCGACGATCGCGAAATCTTCCGGCACACGAAGACCCGCCTCGGTGACGGCTTCAAGAACACCGACCGCGATGAAGTCGTTCATGCAGAAGGCGGCAGTGAAACCCGCGTTCTCCTCCAGGATGGCGGCCATCAACTCGTGGGCTTCCCGGCTGGCACTGCCTTGGAAACTCATCGGAACCACCCGGCAAGAGGCGCCATCAACCGATGCGACCGCCGCATCAAAGCCCCTGACGCGTTCGCGGATGGTGTGGCGGTGAGAACCGGTGAAATGCAGGATATTGCGATGTCCCGCCGCAAGCAACCGTTCGCCGGCTTGTAGGGCGCCGAAGAAGTTGGCTGGAGAGACGCCGTCGAGGCGAAGATTCGGATCAGTACCGTTGACGAGAACGACCGGAATCTTCTCCGCCTCGATCCACTGTCGAAGCGCAGGGTTGGGGTCGATACCGACTAGGAAAAGGCCTTCCGCGTTAGTGGCCTCCATCTGGTCGCGAATTACATCCGGCATGGCGCGATCCTCACGGACTAGCCTAACTTCGAAGGACATTCCCGCGTTCGCCGCCCCCCCCCGCAAGCCTTCCACGATCGTTTCGTAAAAGACGCTCAGCCCCCCAGTTGCTCCATCGCTGGCAATCAAAGCAAGACCGCCCGCCATTGGCTCCGAGGAGCCTTTGGTTTGGTAGCCGTGTTCGGCGGCAACGCGCAGAATGTGCTGCCGAACACTTTCGCTGATACCGGGCTCATTCGCCAGCACACGCGACACGGTCGATACGGAGACGCCTGCGGCGGCGGCAATATCGGCCTGACGTGGCCGCTTTGTTTTAATCTCGTTCATAGACGCAGACTTATGCAATTTACGCAAATTTGCAACAGAAAGATATTTTATTGCAAACAGAACGTTTTTGCGTAATCTTCCCGCCACATGCCCGAAAGGCGTTGGAGGACGCCGGGCAGACAACCGGAGGAACCAGCATGCAGATCAATCGACGTTCATTTCTGATGGGCTCCGCCGGCGTGGCGAGCGGCCTTGCACTCGGCGCCGGCATGCCGGCCTTCGCGGCGGACACACAGCTGCGCGCCATGTGGTGGGGCTCGAACGATCGGGCGAAGCGCACGCTCGATGTCGCCCGGCTTTATCAAGGCAAGACGCCAGGCGTGTCGATTATCGGCGAATCCCTTAGCGGGGACGGATACTGGACCAAGCTTGCGACACAGATGGCCGGCCGCTCGATCGCGGATGTGTTTCAGCTCGAGCCTGGAACAATCTCGGATTATTCCAAGCGCGGCGCCTGCCTGCCGCTAGACGAATTCATACCCTCTACGTTGAAGGTCGATGCTTTCGGCAAGGACATACTGAAACTAACGACCGTCGACGGAAAGCTTTACGGCGTAGGTCTTGGCCTCAATTCCTTCGCGCTCTTCTTCGATCAGACGGCATTCGAAACGGCAGGCATCCCGTTGCCCACGCCTGATCTCACCTGGGATGAATACGCCAAGCTGGCGGTCGAGCTCACAAAGGCTCTCGGCAAGACCAATTACGCGGGCGGCCCCTACGGCGCGCGCTACACCTACGTGTTCGACGCCTGGCTGCGGCAGCGCGGAAAGAGCCTCTACAAGGACGCGGCGCTTGGCTTTGACGTCGAGGACGCCACGGAGTGGTACAGCTTCTGGGAAGACCTGCGGAAGAAGGGCGGAACCGTTGCCGCCGATGTGCAGACGCTGGACCAGAACACGATCGACACCAATTGCCTGGCGCTCGGCAAGTCGGCAATGGGCATGGCCTATTCCAACCAGCTCGTGGGCTACCAGCTCCTCTCGAAGAACAAGCTCGCCATCACCATGCTGCCTCGCGAGAAGAAAGGCGGGCCATCAGGCCACTACTATCGCCCCGCTCTCATCTGGAGCGTCGGCGCGACGACGAAGAACGGCGAAGCCGCCGCGCAGTTCATCAGCTTCTTCGTCAACGACCCGGAGGCCGGCAAGATCCTGGGTGTCGAACGCGGTGTCCCGCTGTCGCCGGCGGTCCGCGGGGCGATTTTGCCAAACCTGAACCCGACGGAGCAGGACACCGTGAAATACGTGGACCTGCTCAAGGATCAGGTCGGCGACTACCCGGCACCCGCGCCTTTGGGATCGACCGAGTTCGACCAGCGCGTCCTGCGCCCGATCGCCGACGAGCTGGCGTTTGAGCGCACGACGCCCGCCGAAGCGGCGGCGCGGCTGGTCGAAGAAGGGAAAGCCACGATCCGCAGCTGAGATCGTTGCACAGTGTTGAACCGCCGGCGCGCCGCAGCCCGGCGGTTCAGCACATCAGAGATAGGGAAAGATCATGCGCAAGGCGATCATCGTTTGGGGCGGCTGGAAGGGTCACGAGCCGGAGCAATGCGCTCGCATCGTCGCCGGCCTTCTTGCCGAAGACGGCTTCCAGACCGAAGTCACCAACGATCTCGGCATCTTCCGTTCGCCGCAGCTTGCTCAAGCCGATCTTCTCGTGCCCGTGATCACGGGCGAAAGCCTCGAAAGGGCCCATGCCGACGCCCTCGTGGAAGCCGTACGCGGAGGACTTGGGCTCGGTGGACACCACGGCTCGCTCGCGACCTCATTCAAGGAAAGCGCGCCGTTCCGCTATGTCTCCGGCGTCACCTGGGTCGCCCATCCCGGCAATATCATCGATTTTCGCGTCGCGGTAACCCGCCCGGAAGACCCTGTGATGCGAGACATTCCGGATTTCGAGTATCGATCCGAACAATATTACCTGCACTACGACCCCTCGATCGAAATCCTCGCGACCACCACCTTCACCGGCGAACATGATCCGGCAGCCGCCAATGTGAGTATGCCGGTTGTGTTCAAACGTAGATTTGGCGCCGGCCGTGTGTTCTATTCTGCCCTTGGTCACGTCGCCGCAGAGTTCGATAATGCACATATGCGACTGATATTGCGGCGGGGATTGGTCTGGGCAGCACGCAGCTAACGGATACACTAAATTCGAGCAAAATCAGCGTGTTGTGGCGAGAGCCAAGCTGGTTCGATGCTCTCGAATGAGCATATGATTGTCGGCGGAACGAGGAACAACGACTGAAGGCTCCATCAACCAAACATGCGGCTCAAGACGACGAGCTGATAGGGATGCTCAGTTCGAACTTGCCCTACAGCGGGCCTTAAATCTGTTCTAAGACTTGTCTCGAAAAGAAGTTTTGGTTGCGGGGGCAGGATTTGAACCTGCGGCCTTCAGGTTATGAGCCTGACGAGCTACCGGGCTGCTCCACCCCGCGCCAGCGCAAAGCCTTCGGCTTTGTCGCGTCCGAGTAAACCGCGAAGCGGTTTGCTCTTACATCAGGAGCAAAACCCTATGGGTTTTGTTCCTGTAAGGGACGCACCTTTGTTTCAGGTGCTTGACCCATTCATTTTGCTCTGCATTTCGGCCTTTGGAAAGCAGAAAGGACCGCTTTAGGCGGCCCTTTTGTTTCGGCCTTGGCCGTCATGTGATGAGAAGATTTTATGTTGCGTTTAGCAGACCTGGCAGCGACCGACTCTCCCGCGTCTTAAGACGAAGTACCATAGGCGCAGGGGCGTTTCACGGCCGTGTTCGGAATGGGAACGGGTGCAGCCGCCCCGCCATAACCACCAGGTCAGCGAAGCGCAACGATGAGAAGCTGGTGAAGGCAGAGCCTTCTTTTTAGTCTTGAACACGTCTTGGCGTCATCTGTTTGATGAGCATAAGCAA
>NZ_DDHH01000043.1:0-2974 GCF_002338015.1 Rhizobium sp. UBA1881 | reverse complement strand
GGAAATGTTCGGGTCGCCGGTGATGCGCATGCCCTCGCGAAAACCGCTGACGGCGGGGCCGATCTCCTCGATGATGCCGGTGAATTCGTGGCCGAGCGTGACGGGTGGTCTGGATGGGAATTCGCCGTGAAGCAGGTGCCTGTCGGTGCCGCAGATGCCGCAGGCCTCGACGCGGACAAGCAGTTCGCCCGGACCGGGGCTTGGCTTTTCCACCTCACTGAATGAGAGTTTCCCGATTGCTTCCAGCCGCACTGCCTTCATGCCCAGTTCTCCTCCGATATCTCCCTCGTGCAGAAGGGGCGAAAGCAAGGCGCGCGTCAAGCGCCTGTCGTGGCCGCGAAGGGCGGATACGCGTGGTTGAAATCGGCTGGAATTTCCCATTCCCCCGGATATATAAGAGATGAGAGAGCAAGCAGTCTCTGCGGGGAGATCATCATGGAATGGAAAGGCCGGCGTCAGTCCGACAATATCGAGGATCGTCGCGGTGATCCTTCCATGGGTGGATTGGGACGAGGGGGCGGCTTCAGCTTTCCGTCCGGCGGCGGCATGGGCCGGCGCGGCGGCGGGCTCAGCATCGGCACCATCATCTTCCTCGTCGTGCTCTATCTGATCTTCAAGGCCATGGGCATCGACCTCCTGCAGGTGATGGATGGAGGCATGTCTAGTGGGCCGGGTTACGAGCAGAGCCAGTCCGGCGGCAGCCAGACACCCGCCAATGACGAGATGACCGCCTTCGTGCGCACGGTGCTCGCCGAGACCGAGGATACGTGGCAGGGCATCTTCCAATCGATGGGGCGTGAATACGAAGATCCAAAGCTGGTGCTGTTCTCCGGACAGACGCAGTCGGGCTGTGGCTTCGCATCCGCCGCGACAGGGCCGTTCTATTGCCCGCAGGACCGCAAGGTCTATCTCGACACGGCCTTTTTCAACGAGCTCAGCCGCAAGTTCGCCGCGTCGGGCGATTTCGCCGAGGCCTATGTCGTCTCGCACGAGGTCGGCCATCATGTGCAGAACCTGCTCGGCATCCTGCCCAAGTTCAACGAGGCGCGCCAGCGCATGAGCGAGGCCGACGCCAACAAAATGTCGGTGCGCGTCGAACTGCAGGCTGATTGTTTCGCCGGCATCTGGGGCAAGTTCACCCAGCAAAAGGGTATTCTCGAAGCAGGCGACCTCGAGGAGGCGCTGAATGCCGCGCAACAGATCGGCGACGATACGCTGCAGAAGCGCAGCCAGGGCTATGTCGTGCCGGAGAGCTTCAACCACGGCACCTCGGCGCAGCGCGTGAAATGGTTCAAGCGCGGCTTCGACAGCGGCCAGATGCAGGCCTGCGATACCTTCTCCGGTCCGGTCTGACGGATAGCGGTTCCGGCGATCCGGACCGCGTTCACCGGCTTTCGTATCGTGCGCCCCTGTGCGATAGTTCGGCTTAATTTGAGCCGATCGTGCGGGAAAATGCACAATGGATGATCTTCCACTCAGCGACCTCGATGCCTTCACGGCAATCGCTAGAGAGCGCAGCTTTCGCGCGGCGGCGCGCAAGCGGGGCGTTTCGGCATCTTCGCTCAGCGATTCCCTTAGAAGGTTAGAGGAGCGGCTGGGGGTTCGGCTTCTCAACCGGACGACGCGCAGCGTGACGCCGACGGAGGCCGGGCAGCGGCTTCTTGAACGGCTGGCGCCGGCGTTGGGAGAGGTCGCGTCGGCTCTCGGGCAACTCGACAGCTTTCGAGAGGGGCCATCGGGCACGCTCAGGCTCAACGTGCCAACCATCGCGGCGCGCTCCTTCCTGTCCGATATCATCAACCGTTTTCTGAAGGCCTATCCGAAGGTGCGGATCGAGGTGATCGGCGAGGACAGTTTCATAGATGTGCTCGGCGCCGGCTATGATGCGGGCATTCGCTATGACGAGCGGCTGGAGCGCGACATGATCGCCGTGCCGATCGGCCCGCGCCGGCAGCGCTATGTGACGGCCGCGTCGCCCGATTATCTGAAGCGTCGCGGCATGCCGAAGCATCCGCGCGATCTCATCGACCATGATTGCATCATCCACCGGTTCCTGAGCGGCACGAGCGCGACGCCGTGGGAATTCGACCGCGATGGCGAGACGCTGATGATCACGCCGACGGGGCAGGTGTCGGCCAATGCTATCGAGATCGAAGTGGGAGCCGCAATTGCCGGCCTCGGCGTCATGCGCACCTTCGAGGAGGTGGTGGTGCCCGAGGTCGAGGCCGGGCGGCTGGAGCTCATTCTGGAGGAATGGGTGACCGAATTTTCCGGACCTTTCCTCTATTACGCCAGCCGTCGCCACATGCCGGCGGCGCTGCGCGCCTTCGTCGACTTCATCAAGGCGGAACCACAAAAACAGCGCTAGGTGCGCGCTTTGTTCCGGTTCGCCATCAACGGAAGTCGTGAGCCTATCAAAACAATTGAAATGTTCACGTATTGTTTCGCTGTTTTGCCTGCGGTATGTAGAACGGGCGGCGATGAGATCGTCTTTCCAGAAAACAAACAGCTGTAGAGACTTCGCATGCTCGACCCAAAATTCGTCCGCCGCGGCCTTTTCCTCGTCTTCATGATCCTGTTTCTCGACGTGATCGGGATCGCGATCATCATGCCGGTGCTGCCCGTTTATCTCGAGCAGCTCACCGGCGGTTCCGTCAGCGATGCGGCGCTCGATGGTGGCTGGCTGCTCGTCGTCTATGCCGGCATGCAGTTCCTGTTCGCGCCGTTGCTCGGCAATCTGAGCGATCGCTTCGGGCGCCGACCGGTGCTGTTGCTCTCGGTTCTGACCTTCGCCATCGACAATCTGATCTGCGCGGTCGCGACCAGCTTCTGGATGCTGTTCATCGGGCGCATGCTGGCGGGGTTGAGCGGTGGCAGCTTCGCGACCTGCTCGGCTTACATCGCCGACATCAGCAATGAAGAGAACCGCGCCAAGAATTTCGGCCTCATCGGCATCGCCTTCGGCGTCGGCTTT
>NZ_DDHH01000025.1:1130-3038 GCF_002338015.1 Rhizobium sp. UBA1881 | reverse complement strand
GAGACTGACTTGATGAGGGAGGGTAAGTTGGCGCGTGCCGAATAGGTCCCTTTCCTACAATAGCCACCCTCCTCAAACATCCCCATCAAAGCCCTTGGCCAGCGGCCAAACGTCGGTCTATCATCCCGAAACACCAAAGGGGACGGAGTAGCATGACGGACAGATTGAAGGGCAAGATCGCGATTGTCTCGGGCGGGGCGACCGGCATGGGCGGAGCGGCGTCGAAGTTGTTTGCAGCCGAGGGCGCCAAGGTCGCGATCATCGATCGCAATGGCGAGGCGGCCGCGGAGACGGTGAAGGATATCCGCGCAGCAGGTGGCGAGGCCGATTTCTGGACGGCCGATGTGTCCGACGAGACGGCGGTGAACGCGGCGGTCTCCGCCATCGAAGCGCGCTACGGCGCGGTGACCGTGCTCTTCAACCATGCCGGCACGATCGTCATCAAGCCGTTCCTTGAAACCACGCTTGAGGAATGGGACTGGCTGCATGCCGTCAACGTGCGCTCGATGTTCCTGATGACCAAGGCGGTGCTGCCGAAGATGATTGCGGCCGGCGGCGGGTCGATCGTCTGCACCTCGTCGATCTCGGCAGTCGCCGCGACGCCGATGGAGGTGCTCTACGACACGACCAAGGGCGCCGTGCACATGTTCGCGCGCGCCATCGCCGTCGAGTTCCGCGACCGCAACATCCGCTGCAACGCGGTCTGCCCCGGCTTCATCCGCACACCGCACGGCCTGCGCGAAGTGGCCGACCTGCAAAAACTCGGCGTCGATGTTTCGGACGCGGCGATCGCCGCGCAGCAGGGGCGGATCGGCGAGCCGGAGGATGTGGCGCGCGCGGCACTTTATTTGGCGAGCGATGAGTCGAGCTTCGTCAACGGCGCGCATCTGTTCGTCGATAATGGGTTTACGGCGATGTAATCGCTGCGGGCGGCTTGGCCGGTTGTGGCGGCGTCTCGACCAAGTCGCAGAGGTCGATTATATTGGAGGCATGGACAAGGATCAGGTCATAGCGATCATTCGCAAGCATGAGGACGCGCTCAGGGCTGAGGGCGTTCTCGGGCTTTCGCTGTTCGGGTCGGTCGCCCGCGGCGAAGCGACTGAAGAGTCGGATCTCGATGTCATCGTTGAGCTTACCGACGAGGTCCTGCATTCCGGCTTCGGATATTTCGGGACGCTGTATCGTCTCAAAGAGAGACTTGAAGATATCACCGGCCGGCCTGTCGACGTCATCTCGGAACCGATCGAGAAGCCCCGCCTCGCCAAAGAGATCGAAAGAGACCGCCAAGTTGCCTTCTAGCAAACCATGGCTTCGTCTGGCCGACATCACCGACAACAGTCGAAAGATACTGGCCTATGCCGAGGGCATGACCTATAGCGCGATCACCGTCCTGATCTCCGCGTAGTCGGCATGCAAGCCATCGGCATCGCGCTCGATCAGACCGGCGCGAGACAGAATATCGACGTCATCATGAACGCGGCGATAGTCGCGGTTCAGGCTCTTTGCCAGAGCGGCGATACTTGCCTGCGGATTGCCGCGTAGGTGGCGAAGCAGTTCGAGCCGCTTGGCCGTCATCGTGCGCGCGAAGACCTCCCAATCCACGAAGGTGAGATGTTCCTCGGAAACGGGCTGGCCCGCCTCAGCGCGCTGCCATGCGTCGATGAAGCGCTTTGCGGCATCGTCGAAGGAACCGCCAACATGTACGTCGATGTTCTTGCTCATATTGCCTCGCCTCTCACCTCTTCAACGTCACGCCTGAAATCAGCCAGCAAACGCTCCACGGAGACAAACTGGTAGGCTTCCTCGCGTGGTCCGTAGTGTCGATGATCACCCTTTCCGCGCTCGTTGTCGTACAAGACGATGCGTTGGCCCGGCAGACCATAGAAGAGCGAGTATTTCAGGAAATGC
>NZ_DDHH01000025.1:0-924 GCF_002338015.1 Rhizobium sp. UBA1881 | reverse complement strand
GCGATGGCGGAACCTGAACGGGAACTTGCCAGATGGTCATTTCGAGAATGGCCCCATCGTCGTAGATGATACGTTCGCGAAACAGCAACTCGGCCTTCATGTTCGAAACTATGACATCCGATGCCATAGCCCGTCAATCGCCTCGAGCCTGCCTTCTGGTCATCGCGCACGATAGCCGATAAGCTCCCCGCTTTCGCCAACGGAGACACCCCATGTCCTTCTTCCCCGGCAAAGACCCCCTCCCCGGCGATGCCTTTGCCTGCGACGCCATCGAGAACCTGATCATCCCGCGCACCAGCGATATCGGCGGGTTTCAGGTGCGACGGGCATTGCCGACCAGGCAGCGGCGGCTGGTGGGGCCGTTTATCTTTTTCGATCGCATGGGGCCGGCGATATTGAAGCCGGATGAAGCGCTCGATGTGAAGCCGCATCCGCATATCGGGCTGTCGACGGTCACTTATCTGTTCGATGGTGAAATCCGGCATCTCGATAGCCTCGGCACCGAGAAGGTGATCCGGCCTGGAGATATCAACCTGATGACGGCTGGGCGTGGTATCGTGCATTCGGAGCGTACGCCCGACAATCTGCGCGGCCATCCGCTTCTGATGTCCGGGCTGCAGACGTGGCTGGCGCTGCCCGATGACAAGGAGGAGATCGATCCCTCCTTCGCGCATACGGAAAAGAACGCGATGCCCGTGATCGACGAGCGCGGGGTGCGCGGGCGGGTCGTCATCGGTGCGTTTGAGGGCATGAGCTCGCCCGTGAGCGTGTTTTCCGACACGCTCTATGCCGATATCAATCTCGATGCCGGTGCGAAATTCCCGTTCGCCGCCGCGCATGAGGAGCGGGCGATCTATGTGCTGTCGGGCGAGGTGGTGATCGCGGGCGACCGATTCGCGGCCGACCAGCTGCTGGTCTTCCGTC
>NZ_DDHH01000208.1:0-13850 GCF_002338015.1 Rhizobium sp. UBA1881 | reverse complement strand
CGCAAGCAGGGTGCGGTTGCGGCTTGATCGGTTGATCGGCTGGTGAGAAGCGGGCGGCGGAGCGGGGATTCCCCACTATGCCATGACGGGCATCTCCCCCACAAGGGGGGAGATTGGCTGGGCGTACCCGCTCGCTCCACCTTCGCTGTCTGGGCGAAAGGTCGCAGCGAGTCGATCTCCCCCCTTGTGGGGGAGATGTCCGGCAGGACAGAGGGGGGTATGCAACACGGTACAGCATCCAACTCACCCCATCTTCCCCGGACTGAAAATCCCCGCCGGATCGAACTTCTCCTTCACCCGCGCCGACAACAGCGCCACAGCATCGACCTGTGGCTCGAAGGCCGATGTCGCCGCGCGCATCGAAGCCGGCGCGCGCATCAGCGTGGCGTGGCCGCCGCCGAGTGCCGCCATGAAGCGGCGCAGCAGACCGGCTTCGGCATCGGATTCCATGCGCATCCAGACGAGGCCGCCCTGCCAGTCGTAGAAGGCATCGACGCCGGTCTCCAGTCTTAGTGCCGCGACCAGCTGGTGGCCGACCGAGGGCGCCACAGAGACGCGCCAGACCGGGCGCGGGCCGCCATCGGCGTAGGGTTTCACATCGCGGATCTCGCGCCAGAGAGTGGCGCTGTCATCCTCACCGAGGCGCGCGACCGGGCCGAAGGCGGCCATCGCAGAAGCCAGCTTCTCGGCTCTGGTGGCGGCCGAGGCCGGAAGGCCTTCGATGCGCAGCACGGTCGCCTCGCCCTCGGGCAGACGATTGCCAAGGAAGGTCCAGGTGACGGTCATGGGTAGATGGGCGGCGCCCGAGACCTCGACCGGCAGCGCCATTGCCGCTGCCATGGCATTGGCGGCCTCGGCGTCGTTGAGGCCTGAGATCACGATCGTCGCTTCCGACTTCGGCCTCGGCGGCACGCGGAAGGTGACCTCGGTGATGAGGCCGAGCGTGCCGTGAGAGCCGGCCATGAGCTTGACGAGGTCGAGGCCGGTGACGTTCTTCATCACCCGCCCGCCGGCCTTGATCGCCTCGCCGCGCCCATTGACGAAGCGGACGCCGAGCAGGCTGTCGCGGGCAGCACCCGATATCAGGCGGCGCGGGCCTGAGACGTTGGCCGCGAAGACCCCGCCGATGGTCGGCTCGCCCGATGTGCCCATGAGGGGGCGGTGATCCATCGGTTCGAAGGCCATGGTCTGACCGCTCTCGGCCAATGCCGCCTCGATGTCTGCAAGCGGCGTGCCGGCGCGGGCGGTAAGCACCATCTCGCCGGGATTATAGGCGACGATACCCGACAGCGCGGTCGAGCGCAGGCGGTGTTCGGCTGTGGCAGCATTGCCGAAGCTGGAGCGGGTGTTGCCGCCAGCGATGCCAAGCGGCGTGCCGGCCTGCGCATGGGCGCGAATGATCTCCGACGCGTCCTCCTCGGTGGTTGGGCATAGATCGATCATGCGGGTTGGCGCCCTTCGAGCGGGAAGACCTTGGAAGGATTGAGCAGCCAGCCGGGATCGAAGGCGGCGCGGACGGCCATTTGCTGGGCGAGATCGGCATCGGAATATTGATGGCGCATGAGATCGCGCTTCTCGATGCCGACGCCATGTTCGCCCGTGAGGCAGCCGCCGGCATCGACGCAGAGCTTCAGGATCTCCATGCCGGCCGCCTCGGCGCGGGCGGCGTCGTCTGGATCATTGGCGTTGAAGAGGATGAGCGGGTGCATGTTGCCGTCACCCGCGTGGAAGACATTGGCGACGCGCAGGCCATGGCGCTCGATAATCTCGGAGGTTTTCTTCAGCACGTAGGAGAGCTGGCTGAGCGGCACGGTGCCATCCATGCAGATATAATCGGCGATGCGGCCGGTGGCGCCGAAGGCGGATTTGCGGCCCTTCCATATCAATGCTGCTTCCGTCGCCGACTGGCATTCGCGCACGGTGCTGACGCCATGGCGGCGGGCTATGTCGACGATATCCTTCAGCATGTCGTCCATCTCGGCTTCCGAACCCTCGACTTCGACGATCAGCAAAGCGCCGACATCAAGGGGATAGCCGGCCTTGGCGAAGGCCTCGCAGATTTCGATCGCCGGCTTGTCCATGAACTCGATGGCGACGGGGATGATGCCGGAGGCGATGATATCGGCGACGCAGGAGCCCGCCTCCTCCGAGGTCGGAAAGCCGAAAAGCACCGGGCGGGCGCCTTCCGGCTTGGCGATCAGGCGCACCGTGGCTTCGGTCACGATACCGAGCTGGCCCTCGTGGCCGCAGACGAGGCCGAGGAGATCATAGCCGCCGGCATCCAGCCCCTTGCCGCCGAGATCGATGACCGTGCCATCGACCAGCACCATTTTCACGCCGAGCAGATTGTTGGTTGTGACACCGTATTTCAGACAGTGGGCGCCGCCGGAGTTCATGCCGATATTGCCGCCGATGGTGCAGGCGAGCTGCGAGCTCGGATCGGGCGCGTAGAAGAAGCCATCGGCGGAGACGGCTTCGGAAATGTTGAGATTGGTGACGCCGGCCTCGACGACCGCGGCGCGATTGAAAAGGTCGATCTCGATGATGCGGTTCATCTTCGAGACGCAGACGACGACCGCATCTTTCTGCGGAATGGCGCCGCCCGACAGCGAGGTGCCGGCGCCGCGCGGGACGACGGGGATGCCGTAGCGGTGGCAATATTTCATCACCGCCGCGACCTCGGCCGTGCTGCGCGGAAGTGCCACGGCAAGCGGCATGCGGCGGTAGGAAACGAAGGCGTCGGTCTCGAAGGGCATGAGTTCGCGCGGCTCGGAAACCAGGCATTCCGGCGGCAGAAGATCGGCGAGATCGGCAACGATCTGCCGACGGCGCGCCATGACATCGGCGCGCGGGGCGAGAAACGAAATGGCGTCGGACATGCCTTTCCTCCCTTCTCCATCCAAGGAGAAACCGGCCGTATCCTCCATACTGCCAAGGCTTCGGGCTTAACACTTTCCCCAATCTGGCGCAAATGCTAAGCACTTATGACAAAATAAGAAATTATCGGGGCGACATGACCAATCTGGGAGATCTCGAAATCTTCGCCAAGGTGGCGGCGACGGGCAGCATGTCGCTTGCCGGGCGGGCGCTCGGCTTCTCGCCGGCGGTGGTCTCCAAGCGTATCAAGCGGCTGGAAGACCGGCTGGGCACGCGCCTTCTGCAGCGCACGACGCGGCAAATCTCGCTCACCGAAGCCGGCCAGGGTTTCTACGACCGGGTGCTCGGCATTCTGGCCGGGCTCGAGGAGGCAGAATTCTACATTTCCGGGCGCTCGGCGCAGATGCATGGGACGCTGAAAGTCTCGGCGCCGACCTCTTTCGGGCGCATGCACATCGCGCCGCATCTGAAGCGCTTCATGGACGCCCATCCAGATCTTGCCATCAACCTCGTGCTTTCCGACGAGTTCAGCGATATCGTCGGCGGCGGGTTCGATCTGGCGATCCGCATCGCGGAGCTCACCGATTCCAGCCTCGTCGCCCGCCGCCTCGCCCCGGTGCGCCGTGTGCTCTGCGCCTCTCCCGATTATCTCAAGGCGAATGGCGTGCCCGAGAGCATCGACGATCTCAAGCGGCATGGCTGCCTGCCGGCCCACAATAACGACGTCTGGCGGCTTGAGGGGCCTGAGGGCGCGCTGTCGATCAGGCCGGAGGGTATGCTCGTCACCAATTCCAGCGAGGTGATCCGCGAGGCAGTGATCGCCGGCCTCGGCATTGCCCTGCGCTCGACCTGGGATATCGGCGCGGAGCTGAAATCCGGCCATCTGGTGCAGGTGCTGCCGGCCTATGAAGGATCGCGCAACGTGACGCTGTCGGCCGTCTACCCAAGCCGCCAGTTCCTGCCGGCCAAGGTGCGGCTGTTCATCGATTATCTCGCGGAGCTTTATGGGCCGGTGCCCTACTGGGAGCGGTGACGGTCAGTTGGCCAGCCGCTCGATGACGTGATCGAGCAGCGCGCGCAACCGCGCCATCCGCTTCATGTCGCGGTGATAGCCGACCCAGGTATCGCGCCCTGGTGGCGGCTCGTCGAGATCGACGCGCTCGATCGCGGCCATGCTATCGCCAAGCGGACGCGGCAGTACGGCGAGGCCGGCGCCGTTGGCGCAGAGCGTTGCCTGCACATCGCGGTTGTTGCTGCGAAGCGCGATCGCGGCCTTCGGCAGCAGGCGCTGGAGCCACAACACATCGGGCATGCCGCCGAAAGCCTCGTCCATGGTGACCAAGCACGCGCCCGCCCCGCTTCCTGCCACCGGGTGCGGCAGGCCACGCTTGATATAGAGGCCATATTCAATGCGCAGCAGCCGGCGCGAGATCACGTCGGGCTCCGTGAAAGGCGCGATGCGGAAGACGAGGTCGGCCTCGCGCCGGGAGAGGCTGAGCAGGCGGCTATCGGTGAGCAGCTCGACCACCACCTTGGGATAGGCGAGCGAAAACTCGGCGAGCACAGGAGCAAGGAGATGGGTGCCGAACCAGTCCGACGAGGACAGGCGCAGGAAGCCTGTGAGTTGTTTGCCCTTTCCGGCCAGCTCGCGCTGCAGGCCGAGCGCCTCTTCCTCGATGCGCTCCGCATGCGCGAAGACGGCAGCGCCCTCGTCGGTGAGCACGAAACCATCGGCCGTGCGCTGGAAGAGCGTCTGGCCGAGTGCAGCCTCAAGGGCGCGCAGGCGCCGGCCCATGGTCGGCTGGGTTAGCCCGAGGCTGCGTGCCGCGGCACCCAAGGTGCCGAGCCTGGCAATAGCCAGGAAAAGTCTGAGATCGCTCCACTCCATGCTCATCCAAACATTTCTGCATGACCTTCATACGTTATCTATAATTTCCATTCGATCTTCAACGGCGCATCCTCCTTTCACCAACACGAAAGGAGTGTTCCATGTCTTCGAAATCCACGATGAAAGCGCTTGTCGTCGACGTACCGCAAGGCGCGTTTCGCCAGACCGAGATTGCCCGGCCCGAGGCCGCCACGGGCGAAGTGCTGGTGCGCATCCAGGCCAGCGGCGTCAATCCGCTCGACACCAAGATCCGCGCCGGCAACGCCGCCCATGCCCGCCATCCCCTGCCCGCCATACTCGGCATCGACATGGTTGGGATCGTCGAGGCGGTCGGGCCTGGTGTGACCGGTTTCCGGCGCGGCGACGCAGTCTACGGCATGACCGGCGGGATCGGCGGCATTCAGGGGTCGCTGGCCGAGTTCGCGGCAGTCGATGCCGAGCTCATCGCGCTCAAGCCGAGCAATCT
Organism: Rhizobium sp. UBA1881; assembly: GCF_002338015.1. Classification (NCBI taxonomy): domain Bacteria; kingdom Pseudomonadati; phylum Pseudomonadota; class Alphaproteobacteria; order Hyphomicrobiales; family Rhizobiaceae; genus Rhizobium; species Rhizobium sp. UBA1881. The sequence continues at coordinate 8,619 of NZ_DDHH01000208.1, read as the reverse complement.
GTTGATGCGGGAAACGGCTGCGCTGCCGCTGGCGGCGATCACCGCATGGGAAGGGCTTGTGGACCGGGCGAAGGTCGCAAGCGGGCAGCGCGTTCTCGTCATCGGCGGCGCCGGCGGGGTCGGGCATGTCGCGGTGCAGATCGCCAGGGCCGTCGGCGCCGATGTCTACGCGATCGATGGCGCAGCGAAGGCGGACTATCTCCGCAGCCTCGGCGCCACGCCGATCGACCGCGCCGCCGGCACCATCGAGGATCACGTCGCGGCCTATACCGGCGGACGCGGCTTCGATGTCGTCTACGACACGGTCGGCGGCGCCGGGCTCGACATGGCGTTCAAGGCGGTCGGCCGGTTCGGCCATGTCGTCAGCGCGCTCGGATGGGGCACGCATGCGCTGGCGCCGCTCTCGTTCAAGGCGGCCAGCTATTCCGGCGTGTTCACGCTGCTGCCCTTGTTGAGCGGCGAAGGCCGCGCGCATCACGGCGAGATCCTGCGCGAGGTGACGCGGCTCGCCGAAGCGGGCAAGCTGTTGCCGCGCATGGACAGCCGGCGGTTTTCTCTTGCCGATGTCGCCGAGGCGCACAGGTTGATCGAAAGCCGCGAGGCTGAGGGCAAGCTGGTGGTCGAGATCGATTGAGGCTCGGTTACGGCGCTCAACATTCTCATGGACGTTGAGCGCCGCCGGTGTTTGAGTGCATGCGCCCACCGAACAATGATCCGGATCCCGCAATGACCACTTCGCCTGCTTTTCTTGGTCTCAATTCTCATATGCCCGACGGCGCCACGCCTCGCATGGTGATTTTCGGCGCCGCTCACGGCAGCACCTATCGCGGCAAGGACAGCAGCGGCTACGCCACCGCGCCCAATGCCATCCGCGCCGCGAGCCAGGAAGACGCACCACTTGTCGAGCATTGGGATTTTGATCTCGGCGGACCGCTTTTTGACGGCAAACCGGTATGCTGCTTCGATGCAGGTGATCTGCCGACCGAGATGCATGACAACGAGCGGAATCGGGCGCTGATCGAGGCAAAGACACGGGAAATACTGGCGATGTCAGCCGTGCCGATCCTGCTCGGCGGCGACGATTCCGTCCCCATTCCGTTCCTCGCCGGCTTCGCGGATCACGGGCCGGTCTGGATTGTCCAGATCGATGCACACATCGACTGGCGCGATGAGCTCCATGGCGAGCGTCACGGCTATTCCAACCCGATGCGCCGGGCGAGCGAGATGGGACATATCGCCGGGATGGTGCAGGTGGGCATGCGCGGCGTCGGAAGCGCTCGCCGCACGGAAATCGAGGCGGCCGAGGCCTATGGCAGCCGCTTCGTCACCGCTCGGGAGGTTCACTCTCTCGGCGTCGACGCCGCCCTCCGGCATATTCCTGAGGGCGCACGGGTCGTGATTACACTGGACTGCGACGGCCTCGACCCCAGCATCATGCCCGGCGTGGCTGCCCGATCGCCCGGTGGCCTTACGTACATACAGGTCATCGATCTGATTGCCGGCGTCGGCAGACGAGGCCGGATCGTCGGTTTCGACCTCGTCGAACTCTATCCGCCTGCCGATATCGACGGTATCTCCGCGCTGACGGCAGCGCGGCTGATCACCAACGTCATCGGGACGATCGCCCGCCAGACCTGAAGAGCTTTCGCGCCTACCGCGCCAGATCGAGATAGGCGCTCGCCACCATCGCGTCGATATCCGCAGGGACAGGTACGATGCAGGCTTCCGGACCGACGCCGCGTTTGGCGACGCGTTCGAGGCAGCGGACCTGCAGGGTGAAGCCAAGGTCCATGGATTCCACCGAGTTCCCAAGCGGGCGCGGGCCGGCAAGGTTGGCCATATGGCCGCCGCCCAGGATGTGGATGGCGCGACCGTCCTTCATATGCAGGGTCTCGATGCCATCGGCCTCATAGCGGTCGGTCGCGACGACATCCGCATGGGTCCGGAAGGCGGCGACGTCGATCTCGTTGGGAAAGTGGCCGCCGTTCATCAGGATGGCGCCGTTCTTGATCAGCGGCAGGTCCTTCAAGGTGATGATATCGGGATGGCCGGTGACGGTGACGAGCACGTCGGCGGAGCGGATGGCGTCATCACGCAGCGGTGTCACGAAACCATCCAGATGCGCTTCGAGCGTGGTCACAGGATCGATATCGACGACGCTCACCTGCGAGAAGGCGTTGCGGAAGCAGGCGGCCGTGCCCTTGCCGCAGGCGCCATAGCCGAAGACCGTGACGCGCTTGCCGTTGGTGGAGCGGTTGGTGAAGCGCATGTAGCTCTCGAACAGGCTCTGGCCGACGGCATGCTTGTTTTCGGCAAACTGCTTGATCGGGCTGTCGTTGATGACGAGGATCGGCATGTTCAGCTTGTCGCGCAGCGGCAGCAGGCGGGTGCGGCCGGAGGTGGTCTCCTCGGTGCCACCCAGGAGATTGGCGTAGGGGCTTTCCGCTGCGATGGCGAAGAGATCACCGCCATTGTCGAGCAGCAGATCCGGCTTTTCGGCGACCACGGCAACAAGGCTCTGGTGATGCGCGGCGGGATCGGTGGTCTGAGTGGCGAAGACGGTGATGCCCTGGCTGCGGAGATACTCCACCGTTGCGGGCTGGGTGCTGTTCAGGTTGCCGGTGCAGACCAGACGCGCGCCGCCGGCGTTGAGCGTCATCAGAAGCGCCACCGTTTTCGGTTCGAGATGGATGCCGGTGCCGATGGTCAGGCCCTCGAAGGGACGAGTGTCGCGGAACTCCGCCGCCGTTGCCTGCAGCAGCCGGCAATTCCCCCCGATCCAATCGATGCGCGTTGCTTCCGATACCATGAACCATCCTCCTGTTTTCGACGCATTGATAAGCCGAATGGCGGGTGGCGACCAAGCATATTTTTCGCCGAGAGCGACGCAAATACGCCGACTCATTGCGCCAGATCACCTATCTGAGCAGGCTGTGAGGGCCTAAATTACCCCTTCAGGATGTTAGCCGGGCAATCTTTTCTGTGGAGAAACGACGCAGAATTGCCAATGTTTGGGGCTATCGCGAGACAGCTTCACGTCGTCGTTGATTATGACGAAAGTCGATATCATATTAAATGGCACTCGACGTGGCGGAAATAGAGCATTCGATGGCGGTTTTTTGAAACCGAAACCAAAACGAAAGGCTCTATTGATAGATATAAAGCCTGAACCGAAAGCAAAACACACACATGGATCGCGCAAGCTTTCCATGAGACACTAATATACGCACCCAACCGATAAAGGTGACCCGACCGTTGAGCCTACTTGCCCGCCTCGCCTCCGATGTTCAGCTGATGTTCCGGCGCCCTCCGCGCCAGCAATATGCTGCGCTCTGCTACCGAACGAAGGGCAAGACCGGCGCACTCGAGGTGCTGCTTCTGACCAGCCGCGATACCGGCCGCTGGGTGATCCCCAAGGGATGGCCGATGGACGGCAAGACCTCCTATGAGGTCGCCGCTCGCGAGGCTTACGAGGAAGCAGGCGTGCGCGGTACGGTCGAGAGCCAGACGATCGGCTGCTACCACTATCCCAAGGTGCTGAAGAACGGGCTGAAGGTGACCTGCAAGGTTCAGGTCTACGTGCTCGAGGTCTCGACGATCGCCAAGAGCTTCAAGGAAAAGGGCGAGCGGCGTTACGAGTGGGTTTCCTGCGAAGAGGCCGCCAAGCGCGTCAATGAGCCGGAACTGCGCGATCTCTTCCTGCTCTTCAAGCGCCGCATGACGGAGCAACTCGAGCCGCTGGCGCTGAAGCAAATTCCGGCTGAATGATTCCTGCCATCTTGCGCTGCTAGAATTAGCGGCGCAAAAGCGGGCCTCAATCACAAGGAACAGCATGGCCGACCGCCCCACCGTCCTCACCAAACGCACGCTCGACAAGGATCTCGACAAGCTCACGCAGGTCGAGGACGCGTCGAAATACGTCTCGCGCAAGCTGGTGGCGCCGGGGATCGGTTTCGTCTTTCTCGGCCTCGCCATGCTGTTTGCGGCGATCTACGTCTTCGGCCGCCCCGATGCGGGGCTGGTGATCGCGGCAGCAGCGCTTGCGGCCTACATGGCCATGAACATCGGCGCGAACGACGTGACCAACAACGTCGGCGCTGCCGTCGGCGCGCGCGCCATGACCATGGGCCAGGCGCTCGTCATCGCCGCTATCTTCGAGATCCTCGGCGCGACGATATCGGGCGGCGCGGTGGTGAAAACGATCTCGTCGAGCATCGTCGACGCCTCGCAGATCCCGCCCGCCACGCTCTCCTGGATCATGATGGCGGCGCTGATGGCGGCAGCACTCTGGATCAACCTCGCGACATGGCTGAACGCGCCCGTTTCGACCACGCACTCGATCGTCGGCGCGGTGATCGGCGCGGGCGTGGGCGCGCTCGGACCGGGGCCGGTCAACTGGCGGGTTCTGGCCGAGATCACCTCCAGCTGGATGACCTCGCCGCTGATCGCCGGCGTGATCGCGGCCGGCATGCTCTATCTCGTCAAGACGCTGATCATCTACCGCGAGGACAAGATCACCGCGGCCAAGCGCTGGGTGCCGGTGCTCATCGCGATCATGGTGGGCGGCTTCACGGCCTACATGATCCTGCAGCTTGAACGCATGAACGCGTTCTCGGCGTCGACGATCATCCTGCTCGGCATTGCCGCGGGCGTGGCCGGCTGGCTGGTGGCGCGGCCGCTGGTCAACATGCGGGCGCAGGGGCTGGAGAACCGCAACAGCTCGCTGCGGGCGCTGTTCCAGATGCCGCTGATCGGCGCGGCGGCGTTGCTGTCCTTCGCGCACGGCGCCAACGACGTGTCCAACGCCGTCGGCCCGCTGTCGGCGATCGTGCGCGTGTCCTTCGGACAGCCTCTCATCCGCGGCTCAGAACCGCCGCTCTGGGTGATGCTGATCGGGGCGCTCGGCATTTCGGTCGGTCTGCTGCTCTTCGGGCCGCGCCTGATCCGCCTCGTTGGTGAGCAGATCACCAAGCTCAACCCTATGCGTGCCTATTGCGTGGCGATGGCGACGGCCTTCACCGTGATCGTCGCCTCCTGGCTCGGGCTGCCGGTCAGTACGACCCATATCGCTGTTGGTGCGGTGTTCGGCGTCGGCTTCTTTCGCGAATGGTACACCCGCAACTCCAAGCGCCGGATCGAATACATGCGCCGCAAGGCCGAGGTCTGGATGCTGGAAGAGCCCGACGATCCCAACACCCACGAGGTGCGCCGGCGCAGGCTTGTGCGGCGCTCGCACTTCATGACGATCATCGCCGCCTGGGTCATCACCGTGCCGGCATCCGCCATGCTTGCGGCCGTGCTCTATTGGGCTATGGTCGCGCTCTTCGTTTAGCCAGGACATTTCGATGCGCGCCAATTTCAGAATGCAACGGCTGTTTGTCGCCGCTCCCCTCTCCAAAGGCGTGGCCGCCGAGGCGACGCCGGACCAGTACAATTACCTCGCCAATGTGCTGAGGATGGGCGACGGCGCCGAGATCCTCGTATTCAACGGCCGCGACGGCGAATGGAAGGCGAAGCTTTCGCTGCCCACCCGCAAGCGCATCATGATCGTGCCGGAGGAGCAGACCCGGCCGCAGCCGGAGCCTTCCGACCTGCATTATCTTTTCGCGCCGCTGAAGGTCGGGCGGCTGGATTATCTCGTGCAGAAGGCGGTGGAGATGGGCGCCGGCGTGCTTCAGCCCGTGATGACGCAGCATGTGCAGGGCAAGATCAACAATCTCGACAAGCTCCGCGCCAACGTCATCGAGGCGGCCGAGCAATGCGGCATTCTCGGCATCCCAGAGGTCGCCGAGCCGGTGCGGCTCTTCGACATGCTCGACGGATGGCCGAGCGACCGGCGGATCATCTATTGCGACGAGGGCGATGCCGGGCAGAACCCGCTGCCGATCCTCTCGGCGGTGAAGGAGCGCAAGCTGGCGCTGCTCGTCGGGCCCGAGGGCGGCTTTTCCGAGGACGAGCGCGCGCGCCTGCGCAGCCTCGATTTCGTAACCGCCATTCCGCTCGGGCCGAGAATATTGCGCGCCGATACCGCAGCCGTCGCCGCCATGGCAGTGATACAGGCGGCACTCGGCGACTGGAACAAATAGCCGCGTTGGCAACAGGCCACAGTTGCTGGTATTTTTTTGATGGCTGGTTGAAACAATTTCACTTGCAACATACGTGCCAGCGGTCCTAATCACCCTTCCTACTGTCCGGATACTTTCCGGGCGTTTCCCGAATACAGGTTACTTGAATGGCTCGCGATACCACCGACCAGACCCCGCTCTCTTCGGTTCAGGAGCTGACCGATTATCTTGCGGCGGGAAACAAGCCGGAAGAGAAGTTCCGCATCGGCACCGAACATGAGAAGTTCGCCTTCTTCCGCGCCGACAACAGCCCGGTTCCCTATTTCGGTGACAACAGCATTTCCGGCCTACTGAAGGGTCTCGAAGCGAAGAGCGGCTGGGAGCCGATCCTCGACGGCGAGAACATCATCGGCCTTGCCGAGCCGTCGGGCATGGGCGCGATCTCGATCGAGCCGGGCGGGCAGTTCGAGCTCTCGGGTGCGCCGCTCGAAAACATTCACCAGACCTGCAAGGAATCCAACGCGCATCTTGCCGTCCTGCGCGAGATCGCCGAGCCGATGGGCATCCGCTTCCTTGGCATCGGCGGCAGCCCGAAGTGGACGCTCGCCGAGACACCGGTCATGCCGAAATCGCGCTACGGCATCATGAGCCGCTACATGCCGAAGGTCGGCACGCAGGGTCTCGACATGATGTACCGGACCTGCACGATCCAGGTGAACCTCGACTTCTCGTCGGAAGCCGACATGCGCAAGAAGATGCGCGTCTCGATGAAGCTGCAGTCGCTGGCAACGGCGCTGTTTGCCTCCTCCCCCTTCACCGAAGGCAAGCTCAACGGGCTGCAGTCCTGGCGCGGCGACATCTGGCGCGACACGGACAACAACCGCTCGGGCCTGCTCGACTTCACCTTCCGCGACGATTTCGGCTTCAACGACTATGTGGAATGGGCGCTCGACGTGCCGATGTACTTCATCGTCCGCGACGGCCGCTACAAGGACTGTACCCACATCACCTTCCGCCAGTTCATGAACGGCGCGCTGAAGGGCGAGATTGCCGCCTGGGAGCCGACGATGGGCGACTGGACCAACCATCTCTCGACGCTCTTCCCCGACGTGCGCCTGAAGCGCTTCCTCGAGATGCGCGGCGCCGATGGCGGCCCGTGGCGCCGCATCTGCGCGCTGCCGGCCTTCTGGGTTGGGCTGCTCTACGACGCGACCGCGCTCGAGGCCGCCGATCAGCTGACCAAGGACTGGGGCTTCGACGAGGTGAACGCGCTGCGCAACGCGGTGCCGGCCGAGGGGCTGAAGGCCGCATTCCGTGGCCACACGCTTTACGATACGGCGCGCGACGTGCTTGCCATCTCCAAGGCGGGCCTCAAGGCCCGCGGCAAGCTCAACAGCGAAGGCCAGGACGAGACGATCTTCCTGTCGCCGCTCGATGAGGTGATGGCCAAGAAGGCGACGCTGGCGGAAGACCTGCTCGCGCTCTACAACGGCCGCTGGAACGGTTCGGTCGAGCCCGTGTTCGAAGAGTACCAATACTAAAGGCAGCCACTAAGCCCTTCTGCAAAAAGCGGTTTGCGCATTCCTTTTTCCGGCTATAGTGACGCGATCATGCGTCGCGAACCGGGAAAGGGCTTTTCCATGCTGCCACTCTTCGACATGATGATGCAGGCGCAGAACGGCGCGGCGATGGACGCGATCTCCAAGCAGTTCAACCTGGCGCAGGAACAGGCGACGCAGGCGATGGCCGCCTTGATGCCGGCTTTCTCAGCCGGGCTGAAGCGGAGCAGCAGCAACCCCTACGATTTCATGGGCCTGATGCAGGCGGTGTCGTCAGGCAACTATGCCAAGTATTTCGAGGACATGAGCAAGGCATTCACGCCGCAGGGGATCTCCGACGGCAACGACATCCTGGCGCAGCTCTTCGGCTCGAAGGAAGTCTCACGGGCGGTAGCGGCGCAGGCGACGCAGATGACCGGGATCGGCCAGGAAATCTACAAGCAGATGCTGCCGATCATGGCCGGCACACTGATGGGCGGGTTGTTCAAGCAGTCGATGGGGCAGATGAACGCGCCGGTGAACCCCTTCGTCAACACGGCGATGGGCGAGAGCATCCAGCAATGGCTGCAGGCAACCGGCTTTGCGCCGAAGCAGGCGCCAACGCCGCAACCCAGCATCTTCGACAATCCATTCACGCAGGCAATGCAGCTGATGTTCAGCGCGCCAAAGCCGGAGCCTGAAAAGGCGGCACCGGCCAATCCGTTCCTCGACAATCCCTTTACCAAGGCATTCCAGGAAATGATGGGCAGCTTCGCCCAGCCAGCGCCGCAGAAGCCGGCGGAAGCGCCGAAGGCCAGCGAGAAGGCGGAAAAGGCACCCGAGGCCTCGAGCTACATGGACATGCTGAACACCATGTTCGACAGCGGGCTTGAGGTGCAAAAGGGCTACCAGAAGAACATGGAGGCGATCTTCGAGAGCTATATACCGAAGACGCCGCCCTCCTCTCCCAAGCCCTAGAGCCTTTCCTGGTTAGATTGAAGCATTCTGCCGGAGCA
>NZ_DDHH01000209.1:0-25350 GCF_002338015.1 Rhizobium sp. UBA1881 | reverse complement strand
CAAGCAAAAGTTTTCCGACGCAACGCTGCCTCGCGCGCCAATTCCGGGTGGGTTTTGCGCTCCGACGAAAAAAACCACTCATCAGCCGCCGCTGAATAACGTTTTGTATCGTGAGCAATATATTTTAGGAGCAGATTTTGCCAAAAGTACAACGTGCGCGCGACCTCGCGAACGTTAAACTTTTTTTCATATTTTCGGCTTCAGCCCGGATTTTGGCCGATAAGCAGGCCGTTTTGGCGACGTCGACGCGCTATCTCGGGGACGATTTCAACTAGAAGCATTGCCGCGAACATCAGCGCGCAGCCGACATAGCCGAGAGGGGAGATCTTCTCGCCCAGCACCAGAGCGCCGAGTGCGGCGCCGAACAGCGCTTCGGACGACAGGAAGATGGCCGCTTGCGAGGAGGTGGTATAGCGCTGGCCGATGATCTGCAGCGAGAAGGCGACGCCCGATGAGAAGATGCCGACATAGAGGATTTCGGGTGCCGCGTCCCAGATCGCCACCAGGCTGATGGGCTCGACAATGACAGCCGCGGCCAGCGCCAGGACGGCCGTGACGGCGAATTGCGCCACCGACAGCGTCAAGGCTCGGCCGGTCTCGGAGACGATGATGCCGGCGAGGGTGATCTGCCCGGCGGAGAAGACGGCGCAGAAGATTGTCAGGATATCGCCGCGCGACAGGGCCGACATGTCGCCACCCGACAGCAGATAGATGCCGGTCAAGGCCATCAAGGCGCCCGGCCAGACGATCCAGTGCGGCGCCCGGCGCAGGAAAACCACGGCGATGATCGGCACGATCACGACGTAGAGCCCGGTGAGGAAGCTTGAATTGGTCACCGTCGTCGTCTGGAGGCCGATCTGCTGGGTGATCATGACGCCGAAGAGGGTGAGGCCGATCAGCAGATAGAGCATGGCGTGGCGCCCGCTAGTCTTGACCTTACTCTTGCGCGCCTCGATCAGCGCGAAGGGGAGCACGGCGACGGTAGCGATCGCGAAGCGCAGGCCGACGAACCAGAGCGGACCGATCGTTTCCATCGCCGTCGACTGCGCGACGAAGCCGCCGCCCCAGATGGCGCCAGCCAGCAATAGAACAAGGTTCGCCTGTATGCGCGTCATATCAGCCTCAATCGGGTCAGCCTCAATCTGGGAGGTCGGCCAGACGGGGTTAGCGCTTTGCGGCCGAAAAGGGAGTGGTCGAGATGGGCGACCGTTACCAGTTTCGTTCGACCGCAGCAAGGCGACGTTGGCGGCCTATATCAGCCGTTGTTGGCAGGTGCCCGGGAGACGCGTAGCAGCGCACCATCGTCGTCGTCAGTGACGATCAGAAGCGCGCCATCGGGCGCCACCACGATATCGCGCATGCGGCCATAGGCGCCGTCGAAGATACGCTCCTCAGCCACGAAAGCGCCGCTGTCATCGCGCTGCATGCGCGACAGGAGCTGGAATTTCAGGGCTGCGACCAAGAAGTCGCCATTCCATTCCGGAAACATCTTGCCGCGATAGATGGCGACAGCGCCCGGCGCGATCGAGGGATCCCAATAATAGAGCGGTTGCTCCAGACCCTTCTTGGCGGTGCCTTCGCCGATTTCGGCGCCGGAATAGTCGCGGCCGTAGGTGATGATCGGCCAGCCGTAGTTCTTGCCCGGCTCGATGCCGTTGATCTCGTCGCCGCCGCGCGCGCCGTGCTCGACGGTATAGAGCTTGCCGTCGGCGGCGTCGAAGGTGATGCCCTGCGGGTTCCTGTGGCCCTTCGACCAGATTTCCGGCAGCGCCTTGGCGCCGTCCTTGAAGGGATTGTCATCGGGGATGCTGCCATCGGCATTGATATGGACGATCGAGCCGGCATCGTCCTGCCAATCCTGCGAGCGGTCGCGATCGCCGCGGTCGCCAACGCTGATGAAGAGTGAGCCATCCTTGGCGATGGCGATGCGGGAACCATACTGGATGCCGCCGCTGGTGAACTTGCGCATCTTGAAGATCGACTTGACGTTTTCGAGCGCCGTTCCGTCGGCCGAAAGCGTGGCGCTGAAGGCTTCGGTGCCGGAGCCGCCGTCACCCGGGGTCGCGGCCGTCAGATAGAGTGTCCGCGAGGTCGCGAAATCGGGTGCCAGTTCCACATCCATCAGACCGCCCTGACTTCTGGCGTAGACCTTGGGCACGCCAGATATCGGCGCCAGGAGTTTGCCGTCGCGGATGATCCGCAAACGGCCGGGGCGTTCGGTCACGAGATAGCCGCCATCGGGAAGGACGGCCACCGCCCAAGGGTGCTCTAGCCCCGAGGCGATCGTTTCGACCTGAACCTGGACCTTCTTGGTCTCGACCGTGTCGGCCGCCATCGCGGGAGCGGATTGGGCAAGGATCGCCGCCAGCAACAAGCCAATCCCTGGTGCTTTACCGAGCCGAAGTGTCGAAACTGATCTCATTCCCCATCCCCTAATGCCAACTTACAAATGTCAATTCGCATGAGACTTGGAGGAGGGAGGGCTTCGGTTCAACCCTCAAGGGGTGGAGGATAACGGCATTGTGTTTCGGCCTTGAACGGAACCGGTCGTTTTCGCATCCACAAGCTCAGCCTCGACGATATAGCGCAGCGGCCCGCGTTCGGTGGCGCCGAAGGGCCAGCAGGTTGCCAGCACGAGGTTATGGCCGTGCGCGGCCGCGTCGATGCCGCTGTTGTCCCAGGAGACGACGCGGCCTTCGCCGGCCTTGAAGATCAGGCGCTCGCCGTCGCGGCGCGTCACCTCGATCTCATCGCCCGGTTTGACGTCCTTCAGCCAGCGGAAGTGGGTGTCGCGATGGGCGGCGATGACGGATGTGCCTTCATCTCCCGGCTGCGGCGTGTTGGTAAGCCATGCGGGGCCGAAGGCAAGGGCTTCGCCGGAGGCGCCGGAGAGGACGATCGCCTGCTTGCCGAGGCGCGGGGCGCTGACCTTTGCTTCGGTGGTGAAGTCGGCCCAGGGCCAGGGCTTGGCATCCTCGCCGCGCAACTCGGCCGCGAAGGCGCGCGCGAGCAGGAATTGCGACAGCTGCGCCTTCGCCTTGATGTAGATGCCGTCGCTGATCAGGATCATTCCGTAGAGCGCCAGGATGGCGACGCCTGCAGCGATCACCTTCTCGACCACCGAGAAGCGCGGCCACAGCGCCGACGGCTGCTTGTTGTCAGGCGCGTCGAAGGCGGTTGCCGCTGCCGTCGCCATGGCGAGTTCCAGATAGGTGGGAAGCGGGCCGAAATCATCCGCCGGCCCGGCTCCGCTGGTTCTGCCTGTTCTAATGGCCACGGCGGGTTCCTCCCGCCATGGCGTTGCGGCGTCTCCACGCCATCAGACCGCTTGCGGCCACCAGCGCCAGGATCATCATCGTCACGCCACGAGCGATCTGTTCGTCGGCGCGCGTCGCAGTCTGCGGCAGCTGGATGGAGGCCGAGCGCTGGGCGATCAGGTTGGCGGCCTTGGGGGTCGGGGCGGCAGCCATGCGGGTTGCCGCGAGCTCGGCCACCTGCTGCAGTGGGGCGGCCATGGCGTGGTCGGGGCCGTTGCCTGATGGCGCCTGCGGGGCGGGGGCGGTTTCGCCGTAGACCTTCTCGAAGTCCCATCCTTCAGGCAGGTTGAGCGGAAGCTTGGCGGAGTCCAGCGGCTTGTCTGTTGGCCGCGACGGGGTGACGTCGACGGCGACGAGGCTGGTCATGCGCGAGACGAGGTGATGGGCGAGCGCCACGGTCTCGACATCCTTGTCGAGCGCTGTCGGGTCCTGGCGCTCATAGGCGCGGGCCTCGAGATCGTCGATCTTGCGGCGCGCCCAGAGCTTGGAGATGCCCTGTCCGTCGGCGGCATTGGCGATATCCATCTCGACACGCCAGGGCTGGGCGCCAGTCTTGCCCGTGATCTGCAGCTTGCCTGATGGCTTGGCGTCCGGCAGTTCTGCTGTCAGCACCACGGGTTCGCCGGTGTAGAGGTCGGGCATGGGGTTGGGGGTGATGTCCTCCGCCTTGGCGTCTTCGAACGTCGCCGCGATATCGGTCATCGCGGGGTTCTGCAGCTTTTCGAATAGCTCGGCCATGCGCGTGGCGATCTGGTCGGTGGAGCCGATCTGGGTGAAGGTGCCGCGGCCCATCTCGGCGGCCTTGGTCATGAAGTAGGAGTTGGGCGCCGAGCCGATGCCGACGGTGAAGACGCGGGCGTCGCCGCGGTTCTGGGTGATCTCGGTAAAGAGCTGCTGCTCGTTGCCGATCGCGCCGTCGGTGAGGAACACGACCTGGCGCAGCGCGCCAGCCGCGACCGAGCCCTGGTTGCGCAGCGCATCCTGCAGCGCCGGCAGCATTTCGGTGCCGCCATCGGCATTCAGGCTCCTGACATAGGATATCGCCTTTTCGCGATTGTCGGGGGAGGCGGTGACGAGGCCGTTGAAATAGTCGGTCATCGTGTCGTCGAAGCGGATGACATTGAAGCGATCATCGGCGTTGAGCCTGGAGATGGCGAGCGCCAGGCTCTCCTTCGCCTGCTCGATCGACGGGCCGGACATGGAGCCGGAATTGTCGATGACGAAGACGACCTCGCGTTTGGCGGGGGCTGCATTCGCATCCGGCGTCGCGGGCGGGGTGACGAAGGCAAGCAGATAGGTCTTGCCGTCACGGACTTCGCGAAACAGGCCGGCGCTCGGCGTCTTGCCGGGGGCGGCTTTCCAGGTGAGCTCGAAATCCTTGTCGGCCGGAACCGCTTCGCCCTTCAGCGCGATCATGCGGTTCTGGTCGCCGTCAGTCTTGATGTCGACATCATGGAAGGAGGATTTGACATCGCCGAGCGGGAAGCCGGCCTTCAGCTTTACGGTCAGTGCGACGGGATTGATCTTGGCATTCTCACGCGGACCGAGCACCGGTGCTGCGATCTTCTCGCGGTTTTCGACCGGATCGGACGGGACGGCGAAGCCGGCGCCGTTATTGAATTCGACGGTCTGGACGATCGGCGCCGGATTGTAGCGGGGGGCGACGACCATCGGGAAGCGCAGCGAGAACTCACCGCCGGACTGGTGCACCGTCTGCTGGTATTCGACCTGCACGACGATGGTTTCGCCGGGGCCGATATTGGCGACCTGGTTGGTGAAGATGTTGGGGCGCTGCTGTTCCAGCAGGGCGGTCTTCTTGCCCTCGGCCTTGGCCTGCTCGTAGATTTCGCGAGCTTCCTGGCGCGGCTTGATCTGGCCTTCGATGAAGCGATCGCCGATCTGCATCTTCAGGACGTCGACGGCGGAATTTTCCGGCAGCGGGAAGACGTAGGTGCCCTCGACCCATCCCTTGCTCGGGTTCTGGAAGCGCTGGGTGACCTTGACGCGGGCGATGGGACCGGTGACATCCATCTCGACGTCGGTCTTCAGGCGCGGCGCCTCGACGAAGAAGCCGGGTTCCTTGGCGGGAAAGAGCAGCGAGCCGCTGTTGACGTCGTTCGGCTTGATCAGGCCGGCGAGCTCGCGGGCTTTCGGCTGGCTTTCATCAGCCGCATAGGCGGCCGTCACCAGTCCTGATGTAACCAGAACGGAGGCGGCGAATGCCACGAATGCGATCAACAGGGATATGGAAACGCGGGCGGCGCGCAGCCGCCTGATGGTGACTTCATCTTCCAGAAACATGGCATGCCCTCAGTAACCAATTTCGGAGATGCAAGAATGCGGCTTCGATCTCGGCGGGCTCGCGACCGAATTGCGGCATGCCACGGCATTTGTTGCGGCCAATTCGTGGCGAAGGGCCGATTTGGCGAAGTTTTTGATTTCAGGGCGTAAATCGGGATCGTGCCGACTGGGCGGCTTCGGATTATGCGAATCACGATCCCGATGGCGCGAATGATCACGAAGAATCATCCGATTCATCACCCCTTTGGCCTTGAAAAGCCTGCCTACATTGGACATAGACCGTAGCGCAGAAATCCGGCCCCGGCCGTCTGCTAAAATCAACCGTATAGGACCGATATCATGGCCTTTCTTGCCGATGCTCTTTCCCGTGTGAAGCCTTCCGCCACCATCGCCGTTTCCCAGAAAGCGCGCGAGTTGAAAGCAAAAGGCCGTGACGTGATCGGTCTTGGCGCCGGTGAGCCGGACTTCGATACGCCCGACAATATCAAGCAGGCGGCGATCGACGCGATCAACCGCGGCGAGACGAAGTACACGCCGGTTTCCGGTATCCCTGAACTGCGCAAGGCGATTGCCGCGAAGTTCAAGCGCGAGAACGGCCTGGATTACTCCTGGGAGCAGACGATCGTCGGCACCGGCGGAAAGCAGATTCTTTTCAACGCCTTCATGGCAACGCTGAATGCCGGCGATGAAGTCGTGATCCCGGCCCCTTACTGGGTATCCTACCCGGAGATGGTGGCTCTGTGCGGCGGTACGCCTGTTACCGTCATGACGACGCAGGAAAACAACTTCAAGCTCCAGGCAGCTGATCTCGACAAGGCGATCACGCCGAAGACGAAGTGGTTCATCTTCAACTCGCCGTCCAACCCGTCGGGTGCCGCCTATACGCATGATGAGCTCAAGGCTCTCACCGACGTGCTGCTAAAGCATCCGCATGTCTGGATCCTGACCGACGACATGTACGAGCATCTGACCTATGGCGACTTCAAGTTCGTCACGCCCGTCGAAGTCGAGCCGAAGCTCTATGATCGCACGCTCACCATGAACGGCGTTTCGAAGGCCTACGCGATGACCGGCTGGCGTATCGGCTACGCGGCCGGCCCGATCCAGCTGATCAAGGCGATGGACATGATCCAGGGCCAGCAGACCTCGGGCGCATCGTCGATCGCGCAGTGGGCCGCTGTCGAGGCGCTGAACGGCACGCAGGCGTTCATCCCTGAGAACAAGAAGATCTTCGAAGGCCGCCGCGACCTCGTCGTGTCGATGCTGAACCAGGCCAAGGGCATTTCGTGCCCGAACCCGGAAGGCGCCTTCTACGTCTACCCGTCCTGCGCCGGCCTGATCGGCAAGACGGCCCCGACGGGCAAGGTCATCGAGACGGACGAGGACTTCGTGTCCGAGCTGCTGGAATCGGAAGGTGTTGCCGTGGTTCACGGCTCGGCATTCGGTCTTGGCCCGAACTTCCGCATCTCCTACGCGACTTCGGAAGCGCAGCTCGAAGAAGCCTGCAAGCGCATCCAGCGCTTCTGCGGCGCCTGCAAGTAAGCAGCCTCGCTTTGAACTTCGAAACCCGCCGGCGACGGCGGGTTTTTTGTTGCGGGTGTGTTTTGCTCCCGTCCATTTAAGGATCGCTAATGACTGGCATCTATTGGTGCGCTGTTTTTATAGATTTCATTGCCTCCGGATCATGACGCTTCAATCCTTCCAGCTCGACTTCGCAACGGTTCTCCTGTTGCACCAATGCTCGTTTCTCGTCGGCGCTCTCTGCTTTCTCTATACGCGCTGGCAGTCGAAGCGCGGCGAGGGGCTGGGCACGCTGGCGATCGGCTTCCTGTCGCTGGCGATGTCGTCGACCTTGGCTGGGCTCGGTGAGCGTTCGGTGCTCTCCCATGAAATATGGACGTTCGGCACCTTTGTATTCGGCCTCATCGGCTATTCGGTCTTCTGGGTCGGCATGCGCCAGCTCAGCAGCGGCCGACGGCGGCGGATCGATTGGCTCGTGCTGGTCATTCCAGCGGTGCTGATCGTGACCGCGGTCGTGACGCAATTCTACCTGGTCGACGCGCTTCGCGGCGCGGTCGGGAATTTCGTTTCCTTCCTGTCGCTGGCGGCGGCCACGGCCACCGTGCTGCACGATCGGCGACCGGAACGGCTGCCAGTGCGGATCGTGCTGTCTTGCGTGATCGCGCTGTCGTCGATTCTGGCCTTGCTCATCGTCATTGCCATGCTGACGCCGGCAATCGCTCCGATGACGCCGCGCTGGGCGTTCTTCATCCGCATCATCTGCCATTTCGCCATCGCGCTCTTCGTGATCATCCTCGTGAAGGAGCGCGCCGAGGCGGCGCTGCGGCATGCGGCCGATACGGACATGCTGACCGGCGTCGGCAACCGCCGCTGGTTCACCTCGCGGATGCCGAAGGTCATGCGCGCGGATGATGCGCTGCTGTTGATGGATCTCGACCTGTTCAAGCAGGTCAACGATCGTTTCGGCCACGATACCGGGGATCAGGTGCTCGTGAGCTTCGCCGATGCGATCCGCCGCAACCTCAATGCCAGCGGCAGCTTCGCGCGTCTCGGCGGCGAGGAGTTCGCGGCCTATCTGCCGAAGACCAACGCCCTGGAAGCCATGAAGGCTGCCGAGCGTCTGGTCGATCTGATCGGCAAGCTCGAAGTCGACAGCAACGGTCAGCGGGTGCCGCTCACCGTCAGCATCGGCGTTGCAACGAGCGCGGATGCGGGCCGCTCCTGGAGCGATCTGCTCAAGATGGCCGATGCGGCGCTTTATGCCGCCAAGGATAGCGGGCGCAATCGCGCCGTTCTTTACGAGAAGATCGCTGCGTAATCGGCTTTCTCAGTTTGCAATCCGATTCAGGTTTTCGCCGTAAGGCGTTGATTTCGGATTCTATCTGCCGCTGAGGTACTCCATCGTCACAATCCTAAACTCGCCAGCATCAGAAACGTCGCGAAGAGGATGAAGTGCGTCATTCCCTCGATCGCGTTGGTCTCGCCATCGTTGAGGTTGATGGCGGCGGCGATCAGGGTGATGGTGACCATCACCGTCTGCACCGGCGTCATCGCCATGATGAAGGGCTGGCCGGTGTAAAGCGCGATTGCTTCCATGACCGGGACGGTCAGGATGACGGTCGACAGCGAGGCACCCATGGCGATGTTGACGGTTGCCTGCATGCGGTTCTTCAACGCGGCGCGAAGCGCGGTCAGGATCTCGGGCGCGGCCGATATGGTCGCGACGACGAGGGCGGTGAGGCCGATCGGGGCGCCGGTGCCCTTGAGGCCCGTCGTCATGAAGGCCGACATGAATTCGGCCAGCAGGCCGATGATGACGACGCCGGCCAGGATCGTGGCGATCGAGACCGCCGTCGATCCTTCGTCGCCATGGTCCTCCGATGCGTCCTGTTTGCGCTCGGCGCGAGGGTAGCTGTAGCTGAAGAAATAGCTGTGCTGGCCGACCTGCATGCGCAGGAAAAGCGCGTAGAGCGCGATCATCGCGACGATGGTGAAGGCGGAATAATAGTGCCATTTCTCGTCGGGCACGAATTCCGGGACGATCATCGAGATGCCGATCGCCGTCAGGATCATGACGCCATAGGTCTTGCCGGAGTTGTCGTTATAGGGCTGCTCGCCGTGCTTCAGGCCGCCAAGCAGGGCGGCGAGGCCGAGGATGCCGTTGATATCGAGCATCAGCGCCGAGTAGATCGTGTCGCGCACCAGCGTTGGCGAGCTTTCGCCTGACATCATGATGGCGAGGATGATAACCTCGACGGCAACAGCCGAGAGCGTCAGGATCATCGTGCCATAGGGATCGCCGACCTTGATGGCGAGGATCTCCGCGTGATGGGCCACACGCATCGAGGCGAGCACGATGGTCACGACGAGGGCGGCCGCTGCAATAAGGGCGGCGCCCTGGCCCATCTCCATGATCGCGTGTTCCGACAGAAACGCCGCCACGCCGACCGCAATCGCGATCAGCAGGTACCGTTCGGTTTTCAGGCGTGACACTATCCCCAACGTCGAGCTCCGATCTTGATTCATGTCTCAAGTCTAAGGCGATGATTTCACATATCAAGTCGGCGATTGCGCGGGGCAGGTTTGCAGTCTTGGGCATTTAATGGAATACTGCCTCATCGGTCAGCCGGAAGCATATCGCGGCGCCTCTCGTCTTTTTGCCAGATGGCACCGCGCTAAACAGGATCCGATCCTGTCGGCTCGGTGTGTTGAACCAAGCAAAAGAGGAGTGAAGTGCATGGTCAAGGTGGTCTATGAAGTCGTCCAGCACGATGGCGGCTGGGCCTACCGGCTGGGAAACGTGTATTCCGAGGCCTTCCCGACACATTCCGAAGCGCTTGAGGCGGCCCGTATCGTGGCGGCCGAGCAGCAGGTCGGCGGTGATTCCGCCGAGATCAGCTGGCAGGACGACAAGGGCAAGTGGCACGAGGAATATGCCGAAGGTGGCGACCGTCCGGAGACTGAGGTGGTCGATGGCAACTGGAAGACCCACCAGGCCGCAACGTCGCCGCGCGCCTGACCGATCGCGCTCTTCATGAGGCGTTCCGTCAGTCCCGGCGGCCGAGCGCTCCTTCCCTGATATAATCGAGCAGGCCCGCGACCAGCGCATCGAAGGTGACGCGGTAGCGCGGTGAGGTCCTGATCGCCTCGTGCATCACCACCCAGGTCGTGAGCGGGATTTGAAACGCCTGCGGCAGCACGTGGACAAGATCCTCATCCGACGCCGCCAGTCCTGTCTGGCACATCCCAATTCCCAATCCCGACCGGATCGCCGCCATCTGCGCCAACGTGCTGTCGGCCTTGAAGCCGAAGGTGAGGTCGGCGAAGACAGGGTAGCGTTTCAGCATCGTCCTGACATAGCCGGTGTGCCGGTCGAAGCCGATCAGGCGGTGGTTGCCTAGATCGGCCAGGGTCTCTGGCGTGCCGCGATGGTCGAGATAGCGGCGATGGGCGTGGAAGCCGAGCGGAATGTCGCCGATGCGGCGCACCACCAGCGCGTCCTGTGTCGGCTCGCTCATCCGCACGGCGATATCGGCTTCGCGGCTCAGCAGATCCTCGACCGCGTCGGAGGCGGAGAGCTCGATCTCGAGCTCCGGATATTGCTCCATCAGCGGTGCCAGGATCGAGGGCAGCACCTCGACGCCGATCACCTCGCTGGCGCTGATGCGGACGGGGCCGGCGATGCGGTCGCGATGGCCGGAGGCGGTGCGCAGCAGGGCGGCGGAGGTTGAGGCCAGCGTTTCGGCGTAAGGTCGGAGTTCGAGGGCCGCTTCGGTGGGCATCAGGCCGCTCTGCGAGCGGACGAAGAGCTGGGTGCCGACGATCTCTTCCAAGGCGTCGATATGGCGGCCGATGGTCGGCTGCGTTAGCCCGAGCTCGCGGGCGGCGGCCGATAGCGAGCCGTGGTGGAGCACGGCGAGAAGGGTGCGGTAGAAATCCCAGCTTGGCTCAGTCGTCATTCAAATACGTATAGATGAGATACGAATTTCGTCAATTTCGTTTATCTCTGCGGGAGCGCATCATCTCTTCATCAAAGGATGGAGATGATGATGACACAGCAGATCGCACTTGTACTCGGAGCAACCGGTGGCATTGGCGGCGCGGTTGCCCGCAAGCTTGTTTCGCGCGGCTGGCATGTCCGCGCGCTGAACCGCAATGTGGAAAAGGCGCGCGTCGCCGAGCCCTGTTTGAACTGGGTGAAGGGTGACGCGATGCGTGCGGCCGATGTGATGGCAGCCGCGCAAGGGGCGAGCCTGATCGTGCACGCCGTCAATCCGCCCGGCTATCGCGACTGGGAAAAGCTGGTGCTGCCGATGCTCGACAATACGATCGCTGCCGCCAAGGCGGTCGGCGCAACGATCGTGCTTCCCGGCACGGTCTACAATTTCGGGCCGGACGCGTTTCCTGTTCTGCGTGAGGACAGCCCGCAGCATCCGGTGACGAAAAAGGGTGGCATCCGCGTCGAGATGGAAAAGCGGCTGGAGGCCGCATCGCGTGATGGAGCGCCCGTCATTATCGTGAGGGCTGGCGATTTCTTCGGGCCGGGAGCGGCGAGCAGCTGGTTCTCGCAAGGTATGATCACGCCCGGCAAGCCCATTTCCGCCGTGACCAATCCGGCACGCAATGGCGTGGGGCATCAGTGGGCCTATCTGCCTGACGTGGCGGAAACGATGGTCCAATTGGTCGAGCGGCGCGAGCGGCTGTCTGGTTTCGCCGTCTATCACATGGACGGCTTTTGGGATCGCGATGGGCAGCAGATGGTCGAGGCGATCAGGCGCGCCGTTGGCGGGCGGGTGAAGATGCGGGGATTTCCCTGGTTCGTCGTGCCGCTGGCGGCACCCTTCGTGACCTTCATGCGCGAGTTGAAGGAGATGCGCTATCTCTGGCGCGAGCCGATCCGGATGAGCAATGAGCGGCTGGTGGCGGAACTTGGCTTTGAGCCGCGCACGCCTGTTGATGATGCCGTCAGGATGACCTTGCTGTCGCTCGGCTGCCTTGAAGGTCCGATGGAAGGTGAGGTGGCGGGCGCAGTTGCGCCGCGTGGCTAGCCTTGGCTCAGTTCCGCGAGCGCGATGCGGGCGACCGTCAGCGGGCTTTGCGCTTCCGATGACATGCCGTCGTCGAGAAACCAGGCGGCGGAGAGGCCGCAATAGGCGGCGATCCAGCGCAGCAGGCGCTCGGGCTCGATGTTGGCGGCAGCCGATATGATCGGCAACTGGCGCCGGAGCCGATCGGGATCGGTGACCGTCGAGAGTTCCGGGTTGGCGAAGATGTTGGCGTAGTCGAAGCCGCGCTCGCCAACCAGGCCCTTCGGATCGATCGCCAGCCAGCCGTGCGCTTCGAAATCGAGGACGTTGCCGTGGTGGATATCGCCGTGCAGGGCGGTCTCGTCACGGGGTTCGGCGAGCAGGGCGGTGGCGATGTCGTGGCAATCGGTGAGCACGCCGCCGTATTTGCCGGCGGCCGGTGCGAGATCGCGGAACCATCGGGCAAGGGGAATGAGCGGCGGCTTCGGTGTCTGGCGTGGAGCATGCAGTTTGGCGATGGCGTCGCAGAGGATGCGGCTTGCCTCGTCATCCTCGCCTTCAGCGGTCATGGTGAGGAGCGAGCGGCCACCTTGGGCTCGTTCGAGCACGATCGCATCGGCGTCGTGGCAATAAACCTTCGCCGCACCGTTTCCGTCCCACCAGTGCATCACGGCAGCGCCCGATCGCTCGGCTTCGTCGGCGCTCAGCTTCAGCATGGCCGGCTTGCCGCGCCATAGCACGGGCAGGAGGTTGCTGGAGTGGGTGACGACAGGCTCGCCGTCAGGAGTGAGGTGCCAGCGGTCGAGATAGGGCTTGAACATGGCGGGGATGCTAGCCGGTCGCGGCTGGAAAGGGAAATGACGTGGACCCGGAAGATAGGGGCCAGAAAGAGAAATCCCGCCGGGTGGCGGGATTTCGAGGTTTGCGGTGTTGTTTAAGCGACCTTTTCGAGGACCGGGTAGTCGATGTAGCCCTTCGGGCCGCCGCCGTAGAGGGTGGCCTGGTCGATTTCGTTGAGCGGGGCGTTGGCCTTGAGACGCTCGACGAGATCGGGGTTGGCGATGAAGGGCTTGCCGAAGGCGATCAGGTCGGCCTTGCCGCTTTCGGCGGTGTCGATGGCGAGCTGGCGATCATAGCCGTTGTTGACCATCCAGCTTGCCTTGCCGCCGGCCTTTTCATAGGCGGCGCGCAGGCCGTCATAATCGAAAGGCTTGTCGCCCTGCTGGAAGTTGCGGTCGCCGCCGGTAGCGCCCTCGATCACGTGGATGAAGGCGAGATCGTATTTCGCGAGACCCTCGACGACGTAGTCGAAGAGCGGCTGCGGCGCAGCGTCGGATGCGTCGTTGGCGGGGGTGACCGGCGAGATACGGATGCCGGTGACGCGCGGGCCGATTTCCTTGGTGATCGCATCGACCACTTCGAACAGGAAGCGGGCGCGGTTTTCGATCGAGCCGCCGTATTGGTCGGTGCGGTCGTTGATGTCGGCGCGCAGGAACTGGTCGATCAGGTAGCCGTTGGCGGCGTGGATCTCGACGCCATCGAAGCCGGCGTCGATCGCGGCGCGGGCGGCCTTGCGGTAATCCTCGACGATGCCTGCGATCTCGGCGGTTTCAAGCGCGCGGGGCTCGGAGGTCTCGGCGAAGCTGCCGGTGCCGTCGGCGTTGACGAGGTAGGTCTTCGACTTGGCGGTCTTGTTGCTGGAGGAGACCGGCTTGCCGCCGTTCGGCTGCAGCGTCGTGTGCGAGATACGGCCGACATGCCACATCTGGACGACGATCTTGCCGCCATGGGCGTGCACGGCGTCGGTCACGCGCTTCCAGCCGTCCAGGGCTTCCTTGCTGTAGAGACCGGGGACGTCGGCATAGCCCTGGCCCTGGTGGGTGATCGCGGTCGCTTCGGTGACGATCAGGCCGGCGGAGGCGCGCTGTGTGTAATATTCGACGTTGAGGTCGTTCGGCACGGCGCCCGGCGAGCGGTTGCGGGTCAGCGGGGCCATGACGATACGATTCTTGACAGCGATGTCGCCAACCTGCGTCGGTTCGAAGAGCTTGCTCATGGGAAGTCCTTTCGGTGGTGTTAGTGGTTTGGGGGCGTTGGAAGCATCATTCAGCTGGGGCAGGCATGGCTGCCTTGCCCTTGGCGGAGAGATAGGTAAGCGCCGTGACGACAAGGCCGATCAGCGCCATGAAGGCTGCGACCAGCGGCACGCGGGTCATGTCGAAGCCGAGCTCGATGGCCATGCCGCCAGCCCAGGCGCCGAGCGCGTTGCCGGTGTTGAAGGCGCCGATATTGATCGTCGAGACAAGATTGGGCGCATCCTTGCCGAAGTGCACGACACCGACCTGCAGGGCGGGAACGGCGGCGAAGGTCGCCACGGCCCATATAAAGAGGGTGATTTCGGCGGCGATGAAATAGGGGCTGGTGAAGCCGAAGGCGACCGAGGTGACGGCGATCATCGCGAAGACGCCGGCGAGCGTCGGCCCAAGCTTCCAGTCGGCGAGCTTGCCGCCGAGAAGATTGCCGACGGTGAGGCCGAGGCCGATCAGGAACAGCGTCCAGGTGACGCCCTGCGGCGACAGGCCGGTGACATCACGCAGGAGCGGCGCGATGTAGGTGAAAAGCGCGAACATCGAGGCGGAGAAGAAGACGGTGGTCGACAGCGCCAGCCAGAGGTGGCCGTTCTTCAGGGCGGCGATCTCGCGGAAGATGTTGCCCTGTTCTTCCTGGCGGTCCTTGGGGAGCACGGCGATCAGGCCTGCGATGGTGATGATGCCGAGGACGGTGACGACCGCGAATGTCGAGCGCCAGCCGAATGCCTGGCCGATTGCGGTGCCAAGCGGCACGCCGAGCACGTTTGCGAGCGTCAGGCCGGTGAACATCAGCGCTACGGCGCGGGCGCGGCGATCCGGTGCCACAAGGCTGGCGGCGACGACGGAGCCGATGCCGAAGAAGGCGCCATGGCAGAGCGCGGTGACGACACGTGCGATCATCAGCACCCAGTAGCTCGGCGCCAGCGCGCAGAGCAAATTGCCGGCAATGAAGAAGGCCATGAGCGCGATCAGCGCCGTGCGACGCTTCAGATGCGCGGTGGAGACCGCCATGACGGGCGCGCCGACGGCGACCGCAAGCGCGTAGCCGGTGACAAGCCAGCCGGCTTGCGGGATGGTCACCGCAAGGTCGGTTGCGACTTCGGGCAGCAGGCCCATGATGACGAATTCGGTGGTGCCAATCGCAAAAGCGCTGAGCGCCAGGACGAGGAGGGCGAGGGGCATGGTCAGAGATCCTGTGCCAGTTGCTTGAGGAAAGCAGCGATGGTTTCTTCGTTGCGCTTGTAGAAAATCCACTGGCCGACGCGGCGCGTGGTCACGAGATTGGCGCGGCTGAGCGTGCCCAGGTGAGCGGAGACGGTCGATTGGGAGAGGCCGCAGCGTTCGAATTGGCTGGCGCAGACACCCATCTCGAGGGGGTGCTCCTGCGAAGAGAAATGCTCTTCGGGATTCTTCAGCCAGTTCAGAATCTCCATCCGCTTGGGATGTGATATCGCTTTCAGGATTTCGTCGTTGTCCATCGTCGTTTGCCGAACCATAAATCGTTTCTCATCGATATATGGATCGACAATTTCCGATGTTCAAGACATGCGCGAACGGCGCGTGCGATTTTTTCCGTGGTTAAATTTTAAGCAAAAAAAGAGGGCCACCGAATGAACGGGGCCCTTTAAGGTGTGAAGGTTATTCAACCTCCAGAGGGGAACAGCTAATGCAGCGGCACTGGGAGAGAACCGCCATGTGCATCAACTGAGTGCGATATGATGCTTTGGCGGGCAGATTTCAATGCCGTTTTGCGCATGCCTGCTATGCAATGCAGCATTTTATGCTGCGATGCGAAAAATTAGGGCAAACCAAGGCAAAAAAAGAGGGCCACCGAAAGCTCGGGGCCCTTTATAGGTATGAAGGTCTAAACCTCCAGAGGGGAACAGCTAATGCGGTGGAACTGGGAGGAAAAGCCACCGTGTGCATCAGCTGAGGTTGATATGGTGTTTTAATGTGCAGCCGGCAACCAATTTTTGTGCATGTCAGGCATGCGCCATCTGCACAGCTGCCAATTTCGCCGTAAAATCAGTTAGAAACTCCAGTTTCTGGCCTTGCTGACGATGAAGTCGCGGAAGGCCTTGAGCTTGGCGGCGTTCTTCATTTCGTCGGGATAGCAGAAATAGGTGTCGAAAGACGGCACGTCGGCGTTGATCGGCAGCTGAATCAGGCCCGGGTCGCGGCCGACGATGTAGTCGGGCAGGCAGGCGACGCCCATGCCGAGCAGGCAGGCGCGCTTGATCGAGGTCTGGCTGTTGATCTGCAGGTGCGGAATGCGCTTGTTGTCGGACGAGCGGCCGGCGATTTCGAGCCAGTTCACGTCGAGCAGATAGTTCGGCGCCGGTTCGCCGAAGGTGATGATTCGGTGGTTGTCGAGATCCTCGACCGCCTGCGGCTCGCCATATCGGTTGATATAGGAGGGGGCCGCGTATACGTGCATGTGCACGGTGAACAGTTTGCGCTGGATGAGATCGGATTGCTGCGGCTGGCGCAGGCGGATCGCGCAATCGGCGTAGCGCATGTTCACATCCACTTCCTCGTTGTCGAGGATGAGCTGGATCTGGACATCCGGATAGAGCTGCATGAACTCCTGGATCTTGTCCGTGAGCCAACCCTGGCCGAGACCGACCGTCGTCGTGACGCGCAGCTTGCCCGACGGCGTTTCCGTCGTCTCGGTGAGCTGCATCTTCACGGTTTCGAGCTTCAAGAGCACGTCGTGAGCGGTGCGGTAGAGCAGTTCGCCCTGTTCGGTGAGGATGAGGCCGCGGGCGTGGCGGTGGAACAGCTTGGTGCCGACATCCTGCTCCAGCGCGCTCACCTGACGGCTGATCGCGGATTGGGACAGATGCAGCTTGTCGGCCGCGTGCGTGAACGAACCGGCTTCGGCAGCTGCGTGGAAAATACGCAGCTTGTCCCAGTCCAACGGCATTCCACCACCCCTCATGCCGATATTACTCCGCAGCTACGGCGACGGGCAGCTGGCCCGTGAGATAACGTTCGGCCTCGAGCGCTGCCATGCAGCCCATGCCGGCGGCGGTGATCGCCTGGCGGAAAGTGTCGTCGGTGACATCGCCGGCCGCGTAAATGCCCTCGACCGAAGTCGCGGTCGAATCAGGAGCGGTCCAGAGGTAGCCGTTGTCCTTCAGCTTCAGCTTGCCCTTGAAGAGCTCGGTTGCCGGCGCATGGCCGATCGCCACGAAGACGCCGTCGATCGTGTGGTCGGCAACAGTGCCGGTGCGCGTATCGCGCAGGCGAACGCCGGAGACGGACGGCGGCATCGGCGGCTTGGCCGGCGCGCCGGTGATTTCGGCGATCTCGGTGTTCCAGAGGATCTTGACGTTCTCCTTAGCGAAGATGCGTTCCTGCAGGATCTTTTCCGAGCGGAAACTGTCGCGGCGGTGAACGACCGTCACGGTCTTGGCGATGTTCGAGAGATACAGCGCTTCCTCGACGGCAGAGTTGCCGCCGCCGACCACGATCACGTCCTTGTTGCGATAGAAGAAGCCGTCGCAGGTGGCGCAAGCGGAAACGCCGAAGCCCTGGAAGGTCTGCTCGCTCTCGATGCCGAGCCACTTGGCCTTGGCGCCGGTCGCGATGATCAGCGTGTCGGCGGTCCAGACCTGGCCGCTATCGGTGCGGGCGACGAAGGGGCGCTGGTTCATCTCGACTTCGGTGACGATGTCGTTGACGATCTCGGCGCCGACATGCTTGGCCTGTTGCAGCATCTGGTCCATCAGCCAGGGGCCCTGGATCGGATCGGCGAAGCCCGGATAGTTCTCGACGTCGGTGGTGATCATCAGCTGTCCGCCTTGCTCCATCCCTGCAATCAGGACCGGCTTCAGCATCGCGCGCGCCGCATAGACGGCAGCGGTATAGCCGGCGGGGCCGGAACCGATGATGAGCACCTTGGTGTGGCGGGCGGACATGAGACTTCCTTTCAACTGGCTGGACGCGCTGGATATAAGGCGAATGCGGCCATCACGCGTCCATGCGTTATTTATGAACGACCAATGCTTTTATTCAAGGGCAGCCTTGCGTTACCAACAAGGCATTCGGTGTGGATGTGCAAGATTCCGTCATCCCAGGGAAAGATTCTTGCGTATTGTGCCGCTTTATATAGAAGCTGGATTCACGATTTTAAAGAAAGGCACTCGCTTGGTTCGCGCTGAACTGGACGCCATCGATATCAAGATCTTGCGTGAGCTGCAGGCGGATGGGCGCATGACCAACGTCGAGCTCGCCGACCGGGTCGGCATCTCGGCGCCGCCCTGCCTTCGGCGTGTGCGCAAGCTGGAAGAGTCCGGGGTCATCGAAGGCTACCACGCGATGCTGAACAGCCCGAAGCTGGGCTTCGATCTCGTCGCCTTCTGCATGGTCGGGCTCAAGCATCAGTCGGAAGCCAATCTCAAGGCGTTCGCCGCGGCGACGACGCAGTGGCCGCTGGTGCGGCAGGCCTGGATGGTCTCGGGCGACAGCGACTTCCTGCTGCATTGCGTCGCCGAAAACCTGACGCGGTTCCAGGACTTCGTTATCGAGGTGCTGACCGCCAACGAGCATGTCGACACGGTGCGCACCATGCTGACGATCCGCCAGATCAAGAAGCTCGGATTGACGGAAGTCTGAGTTGTCTCAGCCGAGGCTGTCGTAGACGGCCTTCAGCTTCGTGGCTTCGCCTTCGATGCGGAAGTTTTCCATGACATGCGTCTGGGCATTGGCGGCGAGCCGTGCCAGGCGGCTTTCATCATCCATGAGTACCGAAACGGCCTTTGCCATCGCATCGAGATCGTCGCGGGCAATCAGCAGGCCTGCGCCGTTATCGCCCGTGGTGACGATCTCCGGAAAGGCGCCGACATCGGTTGCGACAACGGGCACGCCCGAGGCCATGGCTTCGAGCGGCGTCAGGCCGAAACCTTCCCAGCGCTGCGGCGCGACGAAGAGATCGAGCGCGCGGTACCAGTCGTTGATGTTGGTGTGCTCGCCGACGAAGAGGATGCGGTCTGAGAGACCGGCGGCCGCGACCTTGGCCTTCAGGCCGTTCTCGAACTCGACATGCTGGGCCGTGGCGCGGCCGGCGACGATGGCGCTCCACTGAGGATGATCGGGGAGAAGCCGCAGCATGGTATCGACGAAAAGGTCCGTGCCCTTCTGGTGGCGGACGCGGCCGAAGCAGCCGGCGATCTTCTTGTCCGGGTCGAGGCCGCATTCGCGCTTGGCCTGCGCCTTATCGGATGGAGGCGAGAAGCGGGCGGTGTCGATGCCGTGCAGGATGACGGTGCTCGGGACTTCCAGATAGTTCGCCGTCTTGCCCGAGGTCGCGATTACGGCATCCATCTTCGAGACGAGAAACTTCGTCCAGCCGCTGTGCTTGCGCTGCGATGCGGAGGTGAAGACGATCTTCAGCTTCATGCGCAGGATGTCGCGCATGATGAGGGCAGGGAGCATCTCGATGTTGCGGCGGGCGTGCCAGACGCGGAAGGGCCGGGTCGAGGGCGCAGTCCACAGCTTCGAGAGATCACGGAAGCGGATATGCGGGATCGATGCCGGCAGACCCGGCCCGAGCGCTGCGATCTTCTGACCGAGCGCTCTCTGGACCGGGATAAGCTGGATGATCGTCGAGGTGACGCCTGACAGGCGCTTCTTGAAGTTCGGCGCTATGATTTCGACGTCAGCGATATCGACGATGTGCGATCGGCCGCGATCCGCCAAGGTCCTCAGCCCCAGGTGATGGCCAGAACTTCGTAAGCCTTGGAGCCGCCGGGCGCGTTGACTTCGATGGAATCGCCGACTTCCTTGCCGATCAGCGCGCGGGCGATTGGGGAGGAAATGGAGATGCGGCCGGCCTTCACGTCGGCTTCCTGGTCGCCAACGATCTGGTAGGTCTTTTCTTCCTCGGTGTCCTCATCGACGAGCTTCACCTTGGCGCCGAACTTGATCGTGCTGCCGGACATCTTGGAGAGGTCGATAACCTCGGCGCGCGCCGTCAGATCTTCGAGCTCGCCGATGCGGCCTTCGTTGTGGCTCTGCGCTTCCTTGGCGGCATGGTACTCGGCGTTTTCCGAGAGGTCGCCGTGTGCGCGAGCCTCGGCAATCGCCTCGATGATTCGCGGGCGTTCTTGCTGCTGACGCCAGCGCAGCTCTTCCTGCAGCTTGACGAAACCACCCTGCGTCATCGGTACCTTATCAACCATTTTCTTGTCCTTCAGTCTTTGTGTCGGCTAGGCAGAGACACAAAAGAAAACAGGTCCCGAAGGGGAACTTCGGAACCATGCAAAAACTCTATCTGCTTCGTTTATAGCAGATTGCCTCCGTCGATTTCCAGAGAATTCGATGAAGCGACTTGCAACCCCTCATGGCTTTTCGCGTCAAACTTGAAAAACATCAATCTATGGCGGCTTTTCTTGACTGTTAGCGATGGAACATATAGTGAACATAGGCATGAAGAAGTCACTCGAAGAGCGGTTGGCCATCCTCTCGGACGCGGCCAAGTATGATGCCTCCTGCGCCTCCAGCGGTACGACCAAACGTGACTCGTCCAAATCGGGCGGGCTTGGTTCGACGGAGGGCGCCGGCATCTGTCACGCCTACGCGCCGGATGGGCGATGCATATCGCTGCTGAAGATCCTGCTCACCAATTTCTGCATCTACGACTGCGCCTATTGCATCAACCGCTCGTCCAGCAATGTGGAGCGGGCGCGGTTCACGCCCGAGGAGGTTATCTGGCTGACGCTGGAGTTTTATCGGCGCAATTATATTGAGGGGCTGTTCCTGTCGTCTGGCATCATCCGCTCCTCCGACCACACGATGGAAGAGATGGTGCGGATCGTACGGGAGTTGCGCACCACGCATAATTTCCGGGGCTACATTCATCTGAAATCCATTCCCGAGGCGTCGCCGCATCTGATCGAGGAGGCGGGGCTTTATGCCGATCGTCTGTCGCTCAACATCGAGCTGCCGACCGATCGCGGCATCGCGCAGCTGGCGCCGGAGAAGAAGCCCGCCAGCATCCGCCGCTCGATGGGTGATCTCCGATTGAAGATCGAGGCGGCGTCTGAGCCGACGCTGCAGACCAAGCGGCGCAAGCGCTTCGTGCCGGGCGGGCAGAGCACGCAGATGATCGTCGGGGCCGATGGCGCCAATGACGCGACCATTCTCGGGACCAGCGCGCAGCTTTACGGAAGCTACGGGCTGCGGCGCGTCTATTACTCGGCTTTCAGCCCCATTCCCGACTCGTCGAAGAACCTGCCGCTGATCAAGCCGCCATTGATGCGCGAGCACCGGCTCTATCAGGCCGACTGGCTCTATCGCTTCTATGGCTTCGGGATCGACGAGATCACGTCCTCGCAGGAGGGCGGGATGCTCGACCTCAATCTCGATCCGAAACTTGCCTGGGCGCTTGGCAATCGCAACGACTTCCCCGTCGATATCAACAAGGCGCCGCGCGAGACGCTGCTGAGGGTGCCGGGACTGGGGACGAAGACGGTGAAATCGATCCTATCGGCGCGCCGTTTTAGACGACTTAGGATCGAGGACCTGACGCGGCTTGGTGTGTCGATCAAGAAGGTGCAGGCGTTCATCTCGGCGGAGGGTTGGTCGCCACGCCGGCTGATCGACCGGCCGGATTTGAGGGCGATGTTCGAGCCGAAGCCGGAACAACTGTCGTTGCTGTGATGATTACCGTGTTGCTGGAGGGCCGGGGGGAGTTGGCCGAGTGGCGGGACGCGGCGCGGCGACTGGCTGCCTCGGGTGTTGCGCCCGAGGAGATCGAGTGGCGGGAGCGGTATCGCGAGACGGATCTGTTTGCCGCGCCTGAAGTGTCGAAACTGCCGGCGCTCGATGCTTCCAAGCCGCTGACGGTACCGCCCTCCTTTATCGGGCTTGCGGAAGCGGTGATCTGCCATAGCGATCCGATGCGGTTTTATCTGCTCTACCGGCTACTCTGGCGGCTGCAAAGTGATCGGTCTTTGCTCGACGTCGCCTCGGACGAGGACGTGGCGCGGGCGCGGGCGATGGACAAGAGCGTTCGCCGCGACGCGCACAAGATGACGGCCTTCGTGCGCTTCAAGGAGGTGGGATCGGGGATTTCGCTCAACGGGCGGCGGAAGTTTCTCGCCTGGTTCGAGCCGGATCACCACATCGTCGCGCGCAAGGCGCCGTTCTTCCAGAAGCGCTTCAACGACATGGATTGGGTGATCGCGACGCCCAAGGGGTCGGCTGCCTGGGACGGCGAGAAGCTGACCGTCAGCCATGACCCCTGCGAGAAGCCCGATCTCACCGATCCGGCCGACCAGCTGTGGCGGACCTATTATGCCAACATCTTCAATCCGGCGCGCCTGAAGGTGAAGGCGATGCAGGCGGAGATGCCGAAGAAATACTGGAAGAACCTGCCCGAGGCCGATCTCATTCCCGGCATGATCGCCGATGCGGAAAGCAAGGTTCTTGATATGGCGAAACGCCGGGCGAGCGAGCCACTGCCGTTTCACGACCGGCTGCAGGAAGCGGCGCGGCGGGTGCCAGCAGCACCTCGGGCGCCCGTGGGCACGTTGGCAGCGCTGCGTGAGGAGGCGGCCCGCTGCACGCGCTGTCCGCTGCATGAGAAGGCGACGCAGACGGTGTTCGGCGAGGGGCCTGAAAATGCGAACGTGATGTTCGTCGGCGAGCAGCCGGGGGATCAAGAGGATCTCGCCGGGCGGCCGTTCGTCGGGCCTGCGGGCAAGGTGTTCGATCAGGTGGCCGGCGAGGCGGGGATCGACCGACAGTCGGTCTATGTCACCAATGCGGTGAAGCACTTCAAATACGAGCCGCGCGGCAAGCGCCGCATTCACCAGCGCCCGAACATGGGCGAGGTCACCCATTGCCGCTGGTGGCTCAATCTGGAGATCGAGCTCATCAAGCCGAAGCTGATCGTCGCCATGGGCGCCACCGCGCTTACGGCGCTGACGGATACGAAGCACAAACTCTCCGATATCCGGGGGCAGCCGATCAGGATGGGCAAGGAGCGAACACTGTTCGTCACCGTCCACCCGTCCTATCTGCTGCGCATCCCCGACGAGCGGCTGAAGGCGGAGGAGATGGCGCTGTTTCGGGCGGATATGGTGCGGGTGCGCGAGCTGATGGCCGCATAACGCACTATTTTAGCCATTGATCGGTAATGTTGGGCGAGATGTTTTGGAGCTTGCTGTTTAGCTCTTTCAACTTTGATTGACTGGAATTTACTGAGTTACTTACTCCGCCAATATCGCTATCGAATTTCTTGAGATCACTCTCTATGGAGTTCCAGTCGAATGTTGGCGGCGACGTTACACCGCCATCTTTGCAAAGTTCCGGAGAGGCCGCGCAAAATATGGCATTTCCACTTGCTTTTGGCGAAGCGGGCCCCGTTGCGGCCGAAGACGCTGCCTGGGCGGCTATAATTCTGTCGACCTGAGTTCTTAACGTAACAAGAGCCTCTTTCAAGCCGTTGATTGCGTTTCGATTTTTGTCCGATGCGCCGGACGCCAGAGCTAGAGCTCCTGCGATTGTTTCGATTTTTCCTTCTTCTTTCCCCCAGGAAATATTCGCGAAGACCGCGGAACCGCATAGTGCTGTTCCGAATGCCACTACGCCAAGAAGGGCAGCCGTTGTCTGGTTGCGGAGAACGGCAATGCAGCACGCGATCAGGATTACGGCGCCAATAATGATTGGTGTCAGGCCGATGAGATATGAGTAATTGGCGGCTAGCCACGATCCGCTAGTGTTCATCTTAGTTCCCCCAGTCCAGATTTCATTACGCAATGCTATTGCAATCTATTGGTGTTGGTCAATTCATCCTCTCGGATAGGGCGCTGGGG
The DNA here is from genome assembly GCF_002338015.1 of Rhizobium sp. UBA1881. Lineage (NCBI taxonomy): Bacteria > Pseudomonadati > Pseudomonadota > Alphaproteobacteria > Hyphomicrobiales > Rhizobiaceae > Rhizobium > Rhizobium sp. UBA1881. The sequence continues at coordinate 1,270 of NZ_DDHH01000209.1, read as the reverse complement.
TGTCGCGCTGGCAAGTCCTGACCTACCTCGCCTTGCGAATTGCCATGGCGCTTCGGCGCGAATGTTGTAGCGTTGCCGGCAAAGCAATCTGGAGACCGTTTATGTTCGATCATGTGTCGATTGGTGTGAAGAGCCTTGAGAAGTCGCAGGCGTTCTATGATGCCGCGCTGGCGCCGCTCGGCTATGAGCGGCTGACGAACTTCGGCAATGTCAGCGGCTATGGCGCCGATCGAGTGGGGCTGTGGGTTGGCGAGGTGGCGCGGCCGGTGGCGCCCGATATGGAGTCTGGCCTGCATTTCTGCTTCGTGGCGCCGAGCGAGGAGTCCGTCGATGCATTTTACGCGGCCGGGATTGCCAATGGCGGAACTGACAATGGTGCGCCGGGCGTGCGGCCGGATTACAGCCAGTTCTACTATGCCGCCTTCGTCATCGATCCCGACGGTTACCGGCTCGAGGCGTATTTCAAGCGGCCGGAGTGATCGGAACGACCTCCGAATCTTCTGATGGTGGCGGGCCGTCGTTGCTCCAGGGCTCCGTCTCGAAGCGTAGCGGCAGGTTCGGGGGCGCGTAGGGCGGCGCTGTCGTCGAGGACAACCGGTCGATCACGGATTGGTGCAGCGAGGCGCCATCGGGGATGAAGCGGCGGTCGGCCAGCGGCAGGTAGATGCGCGTCGTGTCGCCGCGCTTGCGCCAGGAGGTGATTGGCACACGCCTCGGCACATATTCGAGCAGTCTCCATGCCCAGTTCATGGAGTCGTGCAGCGGTGCCGTTGGGGCCGGCCGGACATAGCTCTTCGTCGGGTTGTCGCCATGGACGAGTTCGTTGACCGCGTCGTTATTGTAGGTGAGGCCGGTGCTTCGGGTCTCGGCGATCATCCAGGCGAGCGGTATCTTGATCGCGGCGCTCTCTGCTTCCGGATAGCCGCCGCCGATATCGCCGTGGACGCCTGAGAACCATACTTCCTTCACGTTCTGCGGGGGCGGGGCCGGGGGCTTGAAGGGGCCGCCCCAATAGTCCTGTCCCTGCCGCCAGGGAAGCGGATTGAACATGGTTCGCCGCTCGTCGATGGCGAGCGCCTGGCGCACCACTTCGACGCTCGGATTGCGATCGGTGAAGGGAAGCGTCAAGAGTTGCGGGCGCCATTTGCCCCAGACGATGACCGAGGACACGGTGTCGAAGAGGCCGAGCAGCTTGATCGGCGGGCGGTCGGTCTTCAGCGTGCGCTCGTAGAGGCGCATGGTCTTGAAGGCCGAGGGCGCGTCCCAATCG
>NZ_DDHH01000210.1:0-5950 GCF_002338015.1 Rhizobium sp. UBA1881 | reverse complement strand
GAACTCTTCGCCGGTGGTGGGGTGTTCGCGGCATTCGGACGATTGAAATCATTGGTCATGGTGCTTCTCCTCCTCGATCACAAACGCGCGAGGAAGAGATAGGTTCCAGAATGTGGCAGGCGCCACTTTCCGGTTGCGGCTCACGAAACGCGAAAGCCCGGCGCGGGAGCATGCGCCGGGCTTTATAATGGTGATCGCGGACGTCTTGCGGCGCGCGCCGTCAAAACTGCTGGTAGAGAAGCGTGACGGCGTTGACGCGGCTTTCATCGCTGCCGGCTTCCACGCCGAAGAGCGACAGGAACGGCGACGCCGTGCCGGTCGAGCCGCCCGCGAACATCGACAGGAGTCGCTGGGATTGGCTTGTCTGCTCCGCCTGCTTGCGGACCAGATCAGTCAGATCGATGTCATCGCCCTTACCGACTGCGCTTGCCGATGTTGTCGATGACTTCGTGGCCGAAGCGCCCGCGGTGTGGGTTGGAGACGTCGGTAATGGTGTTGCAACGGGGGGCGTGCCGCTCGTCGCGCCGGTGCCGGACGCCGGTGCGGTGCTGCTATTGTTGTTGGCGGGCGTCGCTGGGGCGTTCTGCTCCGGCTGCGCCGGCACGGGCTCAGCGGCGGTGGCCGGCTGCGTTTCCGTGGCCGGCTGTTCGGCTGGCTCGCTGGCTTCGCCTGATGTTGCCGCCTCGCTTGCGGGTTGCGTGGGGGTTGCCTGCTGCGGTTGGGTTCCGGCCGGAGCTGCTGCCTCAGGCTCGGAATTACCCTCAGGGTCGGTCTGCGGCTTAGCGGTGTAAGTCTGGTCGTCCGTTTCCTCGGGCGGATAGCTGATGGGCTCTTCGCTTGCAGGGGAGGGGGAAGCGGATTGCTCGGGTGGTGTCGATGCCTCCGGAGCGCTTTGTGAAGGGCTGGTCGTGGATGTGGATCCACTGGGCGGTTGATTGGGATAAAATATGCCGTCTAGGAACATATGCGAGCCTTGCAAATTGAATGACTCGCGCCGGATAGAGGCAACCCCTTGCAAAAACCTCTCAAACAGCCGTCGCTTTTTAAGAAAAATTTAATTACCTAATTTTGCATCTAGTTGAATAGATTGAAGAATACACGCTCTAGGGATCGTGGCGCGCTGCACCCCTCAAAATTCAAGGGAAAATGCGCGCCACGCGTGCTGTTAACACAGTCTTAAGCCTGTGATGAAACCGGCCGCAGCAATCGCAATGCGTTGATCGTCACCAGCACCGTGGCGCCGGTATCAGCGAGGATGGCCGGCCAGAGGCCGGTGATGCCGGCGATGGTCGTGACCAGGAAAACGGCCTTCAGGCCGAGCGCGATCGAGATGTTTTCGCCGATATTGCGCATGGTGCGCTTCGACAGCGCGATCATGGCTGCGACGTCGGAAACGCGGCCGTGCAGGATCGCCGCGTCCGCCGTCTCCAGCGCCACATCCGTGCCGCCGCCCATGGCGATGCCGACATCGGCCGCGGCCAGCGCCGGCGCGTCGTTGATGCCGTCTCCGACCTTGGCGACCTTCAGGCCGCTCTTCTGCAGCTCGCCGACGATGCGCTGCTTATCCTCGGGCATCAGCTCGGCGCGGACCTCGATACCGAGCTCCTTGCCGATGGCGTTGGCGGTGCGCGCGTTGTCGCCTGTCAGCATGACAATCCTGACGCCGGCGTCGGTCAGCGCCTTGAGGCCCGATTTGGCGTCGTCGCGCGTCTCGTCGCGCATGGCGATGGCGCCGGCCAGCTGGTCGCCGACGACAAGCACGGAGACGGTCTTGCCTTCGTCGTTGAGCCTGGTGATGCGCGCCTGCTGCTCGTCCGAGAGTGGAACGTGTTCGGCTGCGGCCTTGGGGGAACCGAGGAAGATCGGCTCACCCGCGACGGTAGCCGCCACACCCTTGCCGCCCAGTGCCTTGGCGTCGGTTGCCTGCGGGATGGCGATGGCGTCGCGCGCGGCCCTGCCGAGGATGGCGAGCGCCAGCGGGTGGCTGGAGCCGGTCTCGATGGCCGCGGCATAGGTCAGCACTTCGGCCTCGGGCGTGCCGAAGCTCAATATGTCGGTGACAACTGGCTTGCCCTCCGTCAGCGTGCCGGTCTTGTCGAGCGCCACGGCGTTGATCTTGCCCAGCGTCTCAAGAACCGCGCCGCCCTTGAGCAGCAGGCCGCGCCGTGCGCCTGAGGACAGCGAGGCGGCGATGGCGGCGGGCGTGGAGATGACAAGCGCGCAGGGGCAGCCGATCAAGAGGATCGCGAGGCCCTTGTAGATCCACTCGTCCCACGCGCCGCCAGCGACCAGCGGCGGCAGGATGGCGACGAGGGCGGCAACGACGACGACGCCTGGCGTGTAATAGCGCGAGAAGCGGTCGATGAAGCGCTCGGTCGGGGCCTTCTTATCCTGCGCTTCCTCGACGAGGCGCACGATGCGGGCGATGGTGTTGTCGGCGGCGGCAGCGGTGACCTTGACGCGCAGCGCCGCGTCGCCGTTGACGGTACCCGCGAAGACGACGTCGCCTTCGCCCTTGCGCACCGGCGTGCTTTCGCCTGTCACCGGTGCCTCGTCGATCGCGCTTTCACCGGACAAGATGATGCCGTCGGCGGAGATGCGGTCGCCGGGGCGCACGAGAATGGTCGAGCCGACGGCAAGCGTTTCGGCCGGTACCTCACGGGTTGCGCCGCCCGCTTCGAGAAGGGCGCTTTTCGGCACCAGCGTCGTCAGCGACTGGATGCTGGCGCGCGCCTTGCCGGCGGCGACACCTTCCAGCAGTTCACCGACCAGGAACAGGAAGACCACGGTCGCGGCTTCCTCGCCGGCATGGATGATGACGGCACCGACGGCGGCGATGGTCATCAACATTTCAATGGAGAAGGGCGTGCCTGAGAGCGCGGCCATGATCGCGCGACGGGCAATCGGGATGAGACCGACCAGCATGGCGGCGATGAAGGCATAGGGCGCGATCGAGGGAACGAGATGTCCGACAACATACGCAACGACGAGGGCGGCGCCCGAGAGGATCGTCAGGCGGCCCTTGCGGCTCTGCCACCATGGGCCGGACATGGGCGCATGGTCATGGCCATGCAGGCCTTCGATTTCGGCGGGTGCGTCTTGGCTGTCATGGGCATGATCGTGTGCGTGGTCATGGTGATCGTGATCATGTTCGTCGTGCGCATCGTCCCGCGCGTGGCTGTGTCCGTGATCGTGGCCGCAGTCCGGTCCGTGCACATGCCCGGCGCTTTGGCTACTCGGGCGGGGTGCCTCGGTGGTCGCGAAGGGACGCAGGCCGTAGCCGAGGCCGGTCACCTTCTTTTCGATCGCGGCAAGGTCGCTGCTGCCGTCGTGGCGCACGGTCATGGTGCCTGATGTTACCGACACCGAGACGTCCTCGACGCCGGAGACGCGGCGCACGGCGGTATCGATCTTGGCCGCGCAGCTGGCGCAATCCATGCCTTCGACCCTGTAGCGCTTCTCGATCCTGTCGCTCATCATCGGCTTCCTTATGGGCTTCCTTGTCATTGACGAGCATCCTTCCTACATCCTCTAGCGACTAGAGGTGCAAGGGGGAAATGATGAAAAAGATCACCATCGGCGAGGCATCGCGCCAAAGCGGCGTGAAGGTGCCGACCATCCGCTACTACGAGGGCATCGGACTATTGAGCGCGCCAAGCCGCAGCGAGGGCAACCAGCGCTCCTACGAGCCCGCCGATATCAGCCGCCTCGTGTTCATCCGCCATGCCAGGGAATTGGGCTTCGAGGTCGATGCGATCCGTACGCTTCTCATTCTGCAGGACGATCCGAACCAGTCCTGCGCTTCGGCCGACGCGATCGCCAAGGCGCGGCTCATCGATGTCGAGCAGCGCATCCGCAGCCTGATGGCGCTGAAGGTGGAGCTGGAGGCAATGGTCGCCGGATGCGGTCACGGGCGGGTCGACCAGTGCCGGGTGATCGAGGTTCTGGCCGATCACGGCCAGTGCGCGCATAGCCACCATTAGTTGGTCGATCTTTGTGCAGACCTTTCCAGTGTGTGAAGAAAAGCCGCGAAACATCGTAACAAGCGGTTAGCGCTGCACATGGCGAAGGCGGTTCGCCTAAAGTTTGTGCGAACTATGATTCTGATTTTATTTAGCTTTTTTCACTATAACTGACAGGATCAGCCATCAAATTCATGTGATATTGCCGATGACAGGTATTCAGAGAGCATTCGTTTCGACCGATACTCCCAATGATGATTTCCAGTCTCTCTTCGCAACCCATCCGTCGCCGATGTGGGTCTACGACCCCGACACGTTGCGTTTCCTGATCGTCAACAACGCCGCCGTCGATCTCTATGGTTATTCGCGGGAAGCCTATTCAGGCATGACCGTGCTCGACATTCGCCCCGCCCAGGAGCGCCAGCGGATGATTACCGCCGTGCACGCGCGCTCCGACATGGAGCGGGCCGGGCGCTGGACGCATCTGAAGGCCGATGGCACCATGCTCGAGGTGATGACCTACGGGCGCGGCGTGCGTTTCAACGGCCGCGATGCAATCCTCGCCATCGTGCAGGACCGCACGGAGGTCAATGCCGCGCATCGCGAGGTGAGCGACACGCGCTCGCTGCTTGATAGCATCGTCGACAACCTGCCGGTCGGCGTGTTCGTCAAGGATATGGACGCGGATGGTCTCTATATCCTCTTCAACGAAGCCTGCGGCGACATCATCGGCCGTCATTCTCTCGACGTGGTCGGCCGCAGCGACCATATCTTCTTCAACGACGAGCAGGCGGCTGCGTTTCGCGAGCAGGATGCCCGTGCTTTCGCGGCGCCCGCGGCGATCAGCTTCGAAGAGACGATGCAACGCAGCGATGGTCAGCAGCGTATCCTCAGAACCGTCAAGCGCGCCCTGCCGTCGCCCGATGGCAGCGCCCCGCGCTACCTGCTCGGCATCTCGCAGGATGTGACCGAGGAGCGCTCGGTCGAGGCGCGGCTGGCCTATATGGCCATGCACGACGTTCTGACGGGCCTGCCGAACCGCGCCTTCTTCGCCGAGCATATCAAGCGTGTCTCCGCGCTTGCCACCGCCGACAAGCCGGTGGCACTGCTTTATCTCGACGTCGATCACTTCAAACATATCAACGACAGCAAGGGCCATGCGGCCGGCGACGCGCTGCTCTGCCAGGTGGCCGCGCGGCTGACCGGTCTTGCCGACCACGGCGATCTCGTGGCGCGTCTTGGCGGCGACGAGTTCGCGCTGGTGGTGGGCTTCCGGGAGGCCGGCTGTATCGAGCGGTTCGCCGAGCAGCTGCTCACGTCGCTCTCCTCGCCCTTCGATCTCGATGGCGTCAACGAGCATGTCACCTGCAGCATCGGCATCGCGCTGGCGCCCGATCATGCCGAAGACGATGACGTGCTGATGCGCCATGCCGACCTTGCGCTCTATGCCGCCAAGGAAAGCGGCCGCTCGACCTATCGCTTCTACGAGCCCTCGATGCGGCTTGAGGCCGAGCGCCGGCACATGCTGACGGTGGAGCTGCGCGAGGCGCTGCAGAAAAACCAGTTCGAGCTCTATTACCAGCCGATCGTGCAGCTGGAAAATGACGGTCTCGGCGGCTTCGAGGCGCTGATCCGCTGGAACCATCCGGAGCGCGGGCTGGTGCCGCCGATGGAGTTCATTCCTGTCGCGGAAGAGACCGGGCTGATCGTTGCGATCGGCGAGTGGGTGCTGCGCGAGGCCTGCCGCACGGCGGCGCGCTGGCCCTCGAACCTGAAGGTGGCAGTCAATCTCTCGGTCAGCCAGTTTCGCCACAACAGCCTGCTTGCCAGCGTCGTCTCGGCGCTCGACGAGAGCGGGTTGCGGCCGGAGCGGCTGGAGATCGAGATCACGGAATCAGTCTTCCTCGCCGATGTCGGCCAGAGCCTGCCGCTCCTGAAGGCGCTGAAGGAACTCGGCATCCGCATCGCCATCGACGATTTCGGCACCG
>NZ_DDHH01000048.1:399-23528 GCF_002338015.1 Rhizobium sp. UBA1881 | reverse complement strand
CGTTCGGCCCCGACGCCACGAAATGCCGCCCCTGCCGCCCAAGCCCGTCCCAGGCGACCAGTGACGCCTTGCTTCCCGTCTTGGCCGGATCGGCGGGCATCGGCACGTTATCTTCGATCAGCGCATCCAGCCGCTGCATCGAGGAATCGATCGCATGCAGCGCCCCGCGCATCAGCACCCCTTCGGCCACGGACCAGAACACGGCCACCGCGATCGCGAAACCTATGACATTGGAAACGCGTCGCGGCACGAAGCGATCGAGCCGCCGCGATGTCCACCGGTAGGTCAGCAGGAACAGGCGGCCCAGCAGCACCGCAACGAGAAAGACGACGAAAGCAAGCGCTCCGAGCTTGAACGGCTCGGCGCTTTCGAGCGGCTCCATATGCCAGAGCTCGCGGATAGAGTTCTGCCAGCCGGCCGCCTGCCAGAGGAAGACGACGGCCACGATCAGCCCGCAGATCAGCACGGCTATCCTCTGCGACAGAAGCGGTCCGCGATAAGGCAGTTCGAGATATTTCCACAGGCTGACGGCGGCGACCCCGATGAGATAACCGACGGCCGCGCAAATACCCGACAACGCCCCCTGAACGATATAGGACCGCGGCATCAGCGTCGGCGTCAGCGACGCGGCGAAGAAGGCGAAGGCGAGCACCAGCCCGATCACCGACAGAGAGCGAAAAAGACCACCGAGCAGACGCCTCATGCAACTCCCCAACCTCTAGCCGCAACGACCGACGGCGATCTCAGACGAAGATAAGCCCTGCCGCGCGCGCCTTCTACTCGCCCAGGCCAAGAAAGACGAAGGGCTTGGCATCCTTGAATTCCGATGTCGCGTTGCCGGAATAGGTGTGGTCCTGGCTCTCGCCGAGGTCGAGCCGTTTCACCTTGCCGGTCTCCTTGGCGAAGTCGATGGCCTTCAGGTCGACCCAGAAGGTGTTGGGTGTGAGCGCCGACTCGAAGAAGTAGAGCTTGCGCTTGTGATCGAATACGGTGCGCCAGCGCGTAGACGAAATGTTCGGCTCCTCCGGCGTGTTAAGGCCATAGGGCACCGAGACATTGCGGATGACGCTGAAGACGCTCGCGAGCGCCCGGTTGGGGCTCTCGTCCTTGGGGATCGCGTTGACGTAAAAGGAGGCGCGCGCGAAGCGGTCGGCCGCCCGGTTGGTGCCGGGCAGCATGACGGTGCCGCCGATCTGCTTCCAATAGGAGTTCAAGGCGAGCTGCTGATCGAAAATCGGCGAATTGGTCATCACCTGATATTTGCGATCGTGATGGATGACCTGCTTGCCGCCGATATATTCGACGATGGCGCTATCCCCTGTTGCATCGGACATCGACAGATGCAGCGTCGTCAGCCGGTTCTCGCCGGGCACATTGTCGGTGACAACGGTGAAAGGCTCCTTGCGGAGCGCCTCCACGGCCTCGTCAACGGTGGCGAAATTATCGAGCACATATTGCGCCCATGCTGCGATGGTCAGGCCGGGCTTGCTCGACTTGTCGAAGGGCGGATATTCGGATTCGACCAGCCACAAGAGGTTGGCGTTCAGCCCCGCCTCGTTTACCCCGTCGGTGGTCGACACATCATAGCCGGTCGCGACAACGCTCCCGTATTTCGAGGTCCAGTGAATGGAATTCGGCCCGGCCTTGCCGCTGCGCTCAGTGCCGCGCGGAAGAATGTAGAGATTGGTGGTGATATCGCTCTTCCAGTCCATCGATCGCGCGGTGATGACATTCGCATCCGGGCCGAGATAGACAAGGCGGGTGCAGGCATCGGCGACGTCGGCGAAAAGCAGCGTTGACGCGATGATGGCGGTCGCGACCGTGCGAGCGCGTGAACGAGATGGACGGCGGTTCGAAGACACGGGGCTTCTCCAATATCGGTGATCGCGGAAGCTAGAAGCGCATGGAAAACCCGATCGCAGGGCCGTGCTGGCTGACGTCCCATTTGAACTTGTTCGCGCCGGTGAAGTCGTCGTTTTCGTAATCCTGGTAGAGAAGCCTGTAGCCTGCCCTGAGCACCGTCGGATGACCGAGCATCATGGTGCGGTAGCCGAGATAGGCCTCCGCATTGACGCTCACCTTCGACCCCACGCCGAAGCCACCGACATCTGCCTCGGCAAACAGGTTCCAGCGTTCGGTGAGATCAGCATTCATCCGCAGGCCGACGAAGGGATCGGTCCAGTCGGAACTCTTCGAGGCGCGAAGGCCGAAAGCCGCGACATCGGCCTCGAGCTTCGTCCAACGCACGCCGGCCGTCGGCTCGATCGACAGCGTTCGCGGCTTGCCGAACACCGTGTCGCCGCCGAGAACTGCCTCATACGCCTTGAAGAAAGCGCCGGCCGACAGGGTTGTCGTGGTGATGTCGAGACCGATCTCGTGTGAGAACACCTGCTCGTCCTGGCTGGTCTTGACATGCTGGCCGTCGAAATAGACGCCCCATTGGCCATTGGTGATCTCGATATTGCCCATGAGAGCGAAATCGAGATGGTCGAAGATATCGGAGAAAGGAACGTCGACATCCGTATCGAAACCGGCCAGGGATCCGCTGCCATTCAGCGATGCGGCCCACACGTAAGGGCTGACGATGACGGCCCACTCGCGCTCCGGCGCGATCCTGCGATTGTCGAAATCGGCGGCGACGGCCTGCCTTGAAATGAGTGGAAGAGCCGAAAACAGCGCAAGGCTCACGGTCGCCACACCCATCGCCAAAAGCCGCATCGAAAGCCCCCATTTTCAATGTCCCACCGCGACCTTACTACCGGAGGGCGAAAACTCAAGCGAGATCAGCAGGATTGCTCGCTGACGGCGATCGAATGACGATTGCCGAACCGCGAGCCCCTTGCGGCAGTGGCACGCGCGCACTTTGTCGATCAGCTCCGATTTCGGTTTCTCGGCCGATACGCTAGGCTCCGCAGGAATCGATCAGAAAACCCGCATGCAAAGGAGCGCCAATGACCGAAGCCCCCAAGCCGAGAGGCACACTGACCCTCAGGACCATGGCGATGCCTGCCGATGCCAACCCGGCCGGTGACATCTTCGGCGGATGGGTCATGGCGCAGATGGACCTTGCATCCGGCATCTCCGCCGCTGAGCGCGCCAAGGGCCGCGTCGTGACCGCCGCCGTCAAGGAGATGGCTTTCGCCCTGCCCGTCAAGATCGGCGATACGCTGTCCATCTACACCGAGATCGAGCGCGTCGGCCGCACCTCGATCACCCTCTGTATCGAGGCCTGGGCGACCCGGGCCCGCTATAACAAGATGGAAAAAGTCACCGCCGGCACCTTCATCATGGTGGCGCTCGACGAGAACGGCCAGCCCAAGCCGGTTCCGGCCGAATAGACCAAAATCCGGGAAAGGCAACTTTTCGGTTGCCTTTCCCGACGAACCGAGCGATAAAAAGGCAACCAGGAGGTTGCCAATATGTCCGATCGCATCGAAAAGACCATTGAACTCAATGCTCCCCTCGCCCGCGTGTGGCAGGCCATCAGCGATTACCGTGAATTCGGCGAATGGTTCCGCGTCAAGATCGACGCGCCCTTCGTCGCCGGAAAGGAAGCCACCGGCAAGATCCTCTATCCCGGTTACGAGCATCTCCGCTGGACGGTCACCGTCAAGCGGATCGAGGAACCGACGCTGTTTTCCTTCACCTGGCTCCCCTATGCGGTCGATCCGGATCGAGACTATTCCGCCGAAATCCCGACGCTGGTCGAATTCCGTCTGGAGCCGATAGCCAAGGGCACCCGGCTGACCATTACCGAGTCCGGCTTCGACAAGGTCCCCGAATACCGCCGCGCCGAGGCCTTCCGCATGAACGACGGCGGATGGGCCGAGCAGATCAAGAACGTAAAGGCCCATGTCGAACGCTGAGCAAATATCGAACCTTGGCGCCACCACGGCCGGCCGAGACGCCGCCGCACTTTTCGCGGCGCTCGGCGATCCCACGCGTCTGTCCCTGCTGACGGCGCTGAGCGACGGCCACCCGTCCTCGATCGCCGGCCTCTCCGGCGGCACGGAGCTGACACGCCAGGCGGTCACCAAGCACCTGACTGTCCTGGAAAAAGCCGGCCTCGTCGAAAGCATGAAGGTCGGTCGCGAAAGCCACTACAGCTTCCGCCGCGACCGCATCGATGTCATGCGCGCCTATCTCGACGGCGTCTCCAAGCAGTGGGACGACGCGCTGGAGCGCCTGCGCGCCTTCGTCGAGCGTTGAGTCCGGACGAAACGAACTCGCCGGCTCAAGCCCGCAGGAACTGCGATCCCTTGTCGAAGGTGACACCCGGAAATATCTTGGCCGTCAGATCATCGACCGTCACGTCGAACTGCCGATAGAGCATGGCGGCGGCAATCTCCCGCACATCCGCGGTCGGCGCCAGGTCGCGTTCATCGAGAAGCTGGTGATCGCCAAGGCCCGGCCAGCGGCCAAGGATGCGACCGCCATTGATCGCGCCACCCGCCAACACGGCACAGCCGCCCGTGCCATGGTCGGTCCCTCCGGATCCATTCTCCCGAACCGTCCGGCCGAATTCGGTCATCGCGAGCACCACCGTCTTCGACCAGATATCCGGCCCCAGCGTCGATTTCAGCGTGGTGATCGCCTCCGTCAGATCCTGCACCGGACGCTTGAACTGTCCGATCTGGCCGACATGCGTATCCCAGCCGGTGATGGAGAAGCTGGCGATCCTGTAATCGCCCTTCAGCATGTTGCCGGCAAGGGCCGCCACATCCGCCACCTTCTGTCCGCGCGGCCCGCCGGGCTCGGCCACCATGGAGGCGCTGTTGGCGCGCGTCGCCTCCTCCATGGCCTTCGCGAAAGCAGGGTCGCCGGCATAGAGCCGCTGAAGGAACTGCGTCTCGTCGCGGGCCGGCCCGAGATTGGAATCCGACGCCCATACGTCGACATTGTTCGGCCCGGTCAGAATAAGCTCCGTCGAGGTATTGACGTCGATCGCCTTGCGCGCATCCGATCGCGGGATGACGGCAAGCGCCCGGTTCAGCCACCCGGTCTTCTCCTCCGAGACATGCTCGCCGCCCGATTCCAGCATGTCCTGACCGTCGAAGTGGCTGCGCTGGTCGCGATAGGGCGTCGACACCGCATGCACGAAGGCGAGCTCGCGGCTTCGCCACAGCGGCATCAGATCGGCGGCGGAAGGATGGAGACCGAAATGTCCGTCGAGATCGATGAGCCCGGTCTCGGGCGTCAGCGCCAGCGTCGGCCGGAACGCGGCGAAACCGACATCGCCATAGGGCTGCACAAGCGCCAGCCCGTCCATCGCGCCGCGCAGAACGATGGTGACGAAGCGCTTGTCTCCGGGCATGGATGCGAAGGTGACGGGGGTGAGGATCGGGGCCGCAGCGAGGCAGCAGGCGGAAGCAAGGAAGCCGCGGCGCGATAGTGTGAAATCGGTCATTTCAAAGCTCCTATCGACGGTTGAACTCGGGCGACGCAAGCGCAAGCATCAGGCCGGTTGTCTTGTTGGGTGCCTGACTGACGACGCGGATCGTGTCGTCGCGCGCGGCATCACCAAGCGTTGCCTTCAGGAATTCACGGGGATCGAGCCCCTGCCCGAACTGCGCGGTCGCCCGCCGCGCCCAGCCGAGCCGCTCGGCAAGCTGGCTGGCCGTGATCCAGGCCGAAAAGCTCTCCTCGAAACCGGCGGGGCTCGGCGGCAACCAGATCGGCTGCCCCATGCGCCTGAGCGCGCCCTGCCCGAGCGCCCTTGCCGTCTGCATCGCCTTGCGGCGCTTCACCCTGTTCTCGTCGCCGGGATCGATCATCGACGGACCGCTACCATCAGCGGTGTCTCCGCCCTTCATATCGGCCTTGGCGCCACCATTCATCGCGCCGCCCATATCGGGAGCGCCCGGGGCCATGGCCCCCTGCGCGCCCATGGCCTGAGCGTCATCATTCTGATCGTTGTCCTTGAGGAACGCGACAACGGTGCCATCGCCAGAGCCTGCGTTCAGCGCCCTGAGACCGGCCACGACGAAATCGAATGGCTGACGCGCCTTCGCGCCCTCGTTGGCCCAGGCGGTGGGATGGTCGAGCATGGCGCCATAGACGGCCCTGAGATCGCCGTCGGTCTTCTTCCACGCACCGGTCATCGCGGCGATCAGCCCGTCATCCGGCTGATCGGCAACGAAATGCACCGCCAGCTTGCGACAGATATGCGCGGCCGTCTTCGGATTGGCGGCGAGATCGTCGAGCATGGCGAGATAATCACCCGGCCGCCGCCTGTCGCCACCATAGCTAACGCCGAGAACTTCGTGGCGACCAGGCTCGGCGATGTTGGGGCGAAACGCCATGTCCATCTCCTGCCGATCGATCGTCAGCCCGGTCAGCACCATGGCGGCGGCCCGCACATCGGCCTGCGTATAGCCGCTGCCGGCCCCAAGCGTGTGCAGTTCCAACAATTCTCGACCGAGGTTTTCGTTGAGCCCCTTCTTCTGCCGCATCCCGCCCTTGGAATCCGGCCCCAGCGATTCCGCCTGATCGAGATAGATCAGCATAGCCGGATGCTCGGTCGCGCTGCGTAACAGGTCAGCGAAGCGTCCGCCGATACGCGGACGGATCGCTTCGGCCTCGTAAAGCGGCACGAGCAGCCGCATCGGCAGGCTCTTGTTGGCGCTGGTCGAGAAATGATTGGTCCAGAAGGTTGAAAGCCGCTCGTAAAAGCCGTTAGGCGACATTACCGCCTGCAGCAACCGCGCATTCGTATCCTGCTGGAAGGTCCGCTGCGCCTGTTTCTGCAACACCTTGCGCCGCTCGCGACGCGTCTGGTCATCATCATCGCTTTGCCTGAGATCGCGCAGATTGGCCTGCAGGTCGGCGATCACCTGATGCCGCTGCTCGATACCGCCGACGGGAAACGCGACCGGTGCCCGCGCATCCGCGTTCACCTGTTTCAACAGGTCGTCCTTGTTCTGCGCCGCCACCTCGCCCGGCCGAAAACCGTAGCCGAAGCGGATTGCCGCCATCGTCGGAAAGGAAAGACTCATGACCTGTCACCTCCATATCCCTGGATGGTGACAGGCTGCGGTCAAAACCGTCGGAAATTGAGGCAGAGCCGTGACATGGACAATTTGTAATTCAAGGACTTACCCGGCCCCATCAGGCGGGATCGCAATCAGCCACGAAAGATAAAGGACGCCCCGACGGCGATCAGCGCAAATCCGATCGCGTGGTTCCAGGTCAGGCTCTCGCCCAGCCAGAACACGGAGAAGCCGGAGAATACGAGAAGCGTGATCACCTCCTGCATCGTCTTCAGCTGCGCCGTCGAATAGACCGCCGAGCCGATGCGATTGGCCGGCACCGCCAGGCAGTATTCGAAGAAGGCTATCGCCCAGCTGACGATGATGGCGACGAAAATCGCTGTCCCCTTGTGCTTGAGATGCCCGTACCAGGCGAATGTCATGAAGACGTTGGAGGCAAGCAGCATGACGATCGGCCAGATGGCCGCGGGGCTGAGGGCAAAGGGCATGTGTGATTCCCGAGAGTTGAAGCTGGCGGCAGCATGTACCGCTGAACGGAAAGGCTTCAAGAGGTCCGACCGCCTCCGCGAAATATATCGTCTCCGGGGCATCAGAACGTCACGCGAACCGGAACATTTCACCGGACAGGCCGTTTGAGGCAGCACCGGAAGCCAGGCGGGCCGAATGATGTCTCTGGCGATCTCGGTCCACAGCCCCTTTGGCGGAGACATGGCGTGAACTCAGTTTCGAACAGTGGTCTGTCCGGTCGCTCGCTGGTGGCGCTCGCGGTTCTCAATTTCTTCCTCGCCGACGCCCGCGATGGCCTCGGCCCCTTTCTCGATGGCTTCCTCGCGACCCACGGCTGGAGCCCGATGACATTGGGTATCGTGGCAACCCTTGGCGGCGTTCTCGGCCTGATCGCCACGCCCCTGTTCGGCGCTCTCGTCGACGCCTCGCCGCATAAGCGTCTGCTGATCGTCATCCCGGTCACGCTGGTCACGGCGGCGGCGCTCTGGACGCTTGCCAGCCCCGGCAATGCCTCGGTTTTCGGCGGCCAGTCGATGACCGCGATCGTCGGCGCGGTGATCGGCCCGGCGCTGATGGGACTGACGCTCGGCCTCGTTGGCGAAAGCGCATTCTCCCAACAGGTCGCCCGCAACGAATTCTGGAACCATGCGGGTAACGTCTTCTCGCTCGCCTGCGTCTACGCCGCGACCATAGTCTGGGGACTGAACGGCGTGATCGGCCTGATGCTCATCACCGCGCTCGCCGCGATCATCGCGACGCTGGCAATCCGCCCTGATGATATCGACAACGACGTCGCCCGTGGCCTCACCAAGGACAAGGACCTCGCGAACCACCCGGACGATGGATCGGCCGCCGCAGCCAGTCCCTCCGGCTATTCGGTGCTGGTAAATTCGCGTGGTCTCGTGCTGCTGGCGCTGACCTTGCTGGTCTTCCACTTCGGCAACGCCCCGATGAGTCGCCTGATCGCCCAGAACTTCTCCATCCAGCTCGGCACGCCCTTCCGCACCACGGCGATCGTCACCGGCGTGTCGCAGCTGTCGATGATCGCGATGGCGCTGCTCGCACCTTTCCTCATCAGACGCTTCGGCCTGGCATCCGTGTTCATCATCGCACTCTGCGCTCTACCCCTGCGTGGCGCGATCGCCGGCAGCGTGCCTAGCTTCGGCTCGATCTATCCGGTACAGTTTCTCGATGGAGTCGGCGCCGGCCTGATCGGGATCGCGACACCCATCGCGGCCGAGCGGATTCTCGCTGGAACCGGCCGCTTCAACGTCGGCCTCGGCGCGGTGATGACCGTGCAAGGCATCGGCGCATCGCTGAGCAACGTGGTCGCCGGATGGCTGACCGACCGGGGCGGATATGGCCTCGCCTATTGGGTACACGGCGGCGTCGCGCTCTTCGCGCTGGCGCTGTTCATGCTCGGCCGCGAGGCAATCGCACCGCGCGCATCGGCAAAGCTCAACGACGCCGAACCGAAGGCAACGCGAGCCTAGGACGCCACATGAATGGCGGGTGCTTCCCGCGCCGGCGTGCCTTCCAGCATCACCCGGTTTCGCCCGGCATCCTTGGCTGCGTAAAGGGCTGCGTCCGCGCGGCCTATCGTTTCGGTCAGCGACGCGTCGCTTGATGCCACGCAGGCAACGCCGAAGCTCGCGGTGATCTTGCCGACACCGGCGACATCGGGCTGTCCGGCCGCCGAGAAGGCGAGCCGGATCGCATTCGCCACCTTGCCGCCATCGGCGAGCTCCGCGCCCGGCAGAAACGCCACGAACTCCTCGCCGCCGAAACGCGCGGCAAAGGCTCCCTCAGGCAGGCGCGCTTTCAATAGCTCGGCAAGGCCGGCGATGACGCTGTCGCCGGCGGCGTGGCCATACGTGTCATTGATCCGCTTGAAATGGTCGATGTCACACAGGAGAATGGCCCCCTTCAGCGCGCCCCGCGCCTTCAGACGTCTTACCGTTTCTTCAAAGCCGCGCCGGTTGAGCAGACCCGTGAGGGAATCGCTCTCGGCGGCATCACGGTAGCCTTCGATCGTGTCGAGCGTCGTCGCAGCCAGCGCCGAGAGCGCAAAGAGCAGCGCGATGACGGAAGCGCCCGCCTGCATGACAAACGCGTAAGTGGAGGTGCCGAAGCTCTCCAAGTCGCCCCCAGGCGAGAATATCACCAGCAGGATGGCGTTGCGGATGATCGCTTCGAGCACGATCAGCGAGGCGACGCCGAGCAGAATGCGGTCGATCGCTCGGCGCGTACTGCGCAAGGAGGAGCCGATCGCGAAGATCAGCAAAGCCGAGCAGGCGATATCGCTGATGAGGAGCTCGGCCGGCAGGCTTTCGAGCACCAGCACCGCATAGGCGAGCGCTGCATAGGCCACCACGCACACGCCCAAACGCAAAACGATACGCGACGGCCGGCGAAAGCGCCTCAGGAGCGCGCCGCTGTAGAAATAGAAGGCGGAGAGAAAGAGTGCATCGGCGCCGAGCGCTTGAACGGGTATCGGCAGCCAGGCGAAAACCATCGGCACCGAGAAGGCGACGGCAGCGGAGAGAAAACCCGCGGCCCACAAGCCTGGTTCGCGCGATCCGAACCTTGAAACGACGAGGAAGGTGCAGCCGAAGGTCAGCATCATGACCGGAAGCATAAAGGCAAAATTCACTGCGGCACCCATCGAACGATGATGACGAGGCCCGGTGCGCAAACACCGCCTCGATGAAAAGCGCTAGCCACTCAACGTTAACAAAAGCCTACCTGCGGTAGACTACATATCGATCGATACGGGTGCAAGGGGCAGCCCCAGATTGCCAGAGGCTGCCCCTTGCCGCTCACGCGCGCAGGGCGCGGTGCGGCTCTCCGGCATCCTCCGAGCCGAAGCGCACATCTTTTTTCTCGTAGCCGAACGCCGCCAGCACGGCCACGACAACAGCCACGATGCCGGCGACGATCAAAAGCGCATAGGCATAATCGCCGTTCCAATGGGCCGCGAGGCCGGACTGGATCGTAGCATTGCCCGAGGCAAGCAGATTGCCGAGCTGATAGGCGAAACCTGGAAAGGTGCTCCGAACCTCATCCGGCGAAAGCTCGTTGAGATGAACAGGCACGATGCCCCAGGCGCCCTGCACGAAGAACTGCATCAGAAAGGCGCCGATCGCAAGCAGCACCGGACCTGGCGCATAGACCCACAGCGGCGCCACCGGCACCGCGATCAGCGCGGCGATGACGATCGCCTTCTTGCGGCCAATCCGCTGCGACAGTGCCCCGAAGAACAGCCCGCCGCAGATCGCCCCGATATTGTAGACGATGGCGATCGCACCCGTGGTGTAGCTGTCGTAATTGCGCTGTGTCTCGAGGAAGGTCGGATAGAGATCCTGCGTGCCGTGGCTGAAGAAATTGAACGCGGTCATCAGCAACACCGACCAGATGAACAGCGGAATATTCTCCCTGAGCACGGTCAGGAACGGCCGGCGTCCCCGCTCCTGCTGCTTCAGGAAGGCCGGGCTCTCCTCGACGCTGCGGCGGATATAGAGCACCAGCAGCGCCGGTGCGGCGCCGACGAAGAACATGCCGCGCCAACCGATGATGGGAAAGAGCAGGAAGAACACGATCGACGCCAGCAGATAGCCCGATGGATAGCCGGCCTGCAGGATGCCGGAGACGATACCGCGGCTCTCTTCCGGCACGGTCTCCATCACCAGTGAGGCACCCACACCCCACTCGCCGCCCATGGCAATGCCATAGAGCGCGCGCAGCACGATGAACATGGTGAGCCCGGTGGAGAAGCCGGTGAGGAATTCGAAGATCGAATAGAGCAGCACGTTGACCATCAGCGTGATCCGCCGCCCGTATTTGTCCGACGCCAGCCCGAAGAGCAGCGCGCCGACGGGGCGCATCGCGAGTGTCAGCAGGATCGCCACCGATACGGCGGGAACGTCGGTTTTGAATTCGGCGGCGATATATTTGAGAACGAAGACGAGTATGAAGAAATCGAAGGCATCGAGCGTCCAGCCGAGATAGCTGGCGATAACGGTATTGCGCTGCTGCGGCGTCAGCCGGCGCAGGCTTTGCAATGCGGACATAACGGATCCTCCGTCCGAAAGCGGCGGCGAAGCGGGGCAAATCCGGATGCCGTCGAAGAGAGGGATCGCCCTGATATGGGCGGGGTGGAGCTGTGACAGGCAGCGCTTTCGAAACGTCAGTAACGCTGCCCTTGTTCCATCACGTTTGTCGTGATCGCACCTTGCTCGTGGAAGGTCCCAACGTCGCCACACGCAACCGTTTGAGAAGCGACCACCAAAGGGCGAGCGTTTCATTCTGGCGCAGAAATTTCCGCCAAGTACCTGCTTCTAAATAGCTATTGCGATTATTAGCAAAATGTGAGATATAAATGTCAGGTTGCATATGCAACCATAAAAAGCAAGCACAGATAGATTGCATCCATACCGGCAATGCGCCCGCCAGTCTCTGCGGCGATGATACCGCTTGCGAAAAATCGATGAATTTAGACCTGAGCAAGACAACAGCAGATCAACCGTCGGTCTGAGCAGTTCCAGCTATGCGCATGAAGACATCCTAGGCCGACCAGCCCCGAGGAGGAGGAGCCATGCCTTTCGATCTGACCCAACCGCTTTCATGGGAGAGCGCTGCGGGAGACGCCGCCGTGATGCTTGATGAACTTCAACCGAACATCGTCAAGGCCCACACCCGCGAATTCCTGACCATCCTGTTCCTGAAGTTTACCGACCCCGCCGGCGGCCGCGCGCTATTGAAGGCGCTGTCGCAGCCACCGACAGGCACACCGCTCCTGAAATCGGCCAAGACCCACCTGCAGGAGGTCAAGGCCTTCAAGGCGACGGGCACCAAGGGCACGCCCTATGTCAGCGTCGGCCTTACCGGCGATGGCTATGCCGCGCTGCAGATCCCCGCCCCGAAAATCCCGCCGGACGCCTCGTTCCGCTCCGGCATGAAGAACGCCGGCCTGAACGACCCGGCGCCCGCGAGCTGGGAACCGCATTTCCGCGACGCCATCCACGCCGTCATCCTCGTCGGCGACCAGATGTCCGGCCCGCGCAACAAGGCGCTGACGACGGTGCGCCACCTGATCCAGGCATGCCACGGCGTCCATATTCTCGGCGAGGAAAAGGGCCACGGCCTGCACAACAGCAATGGCGACGGCATCGAGCACTTCGGTTATGTCGACGGCCGCAGCCAGCCGCTGTTCCTGACCGAGGATATCGACGATGAGCGCCTGACGGCCGACGGCGCCACCAACTGGGACCCCGCCTTCGCGCTGAACCGCGTGATCGTGCCCGATACCGCCGCCCCCGATCCGGCAAAGCATTTCGGCAGCTACTTCGTCTTCCGCAAGCTTGAGCAGAACGTCAAACAGTTCAAGAAGCAGGAAAAGGCTCTGGCCAAGCGGCTGCATCTGAAGGGCGACGACGCCGAGCGAGCAGGCGCCATGCTGGTCGGCCGCTTCGAGGATGGCACGCCGCTCACCACCCAGTTCGCAGACGGCAATCACCACCCGGTGCCCAACGACTTCGACTATGACAGCGATCCCAACGGCGCCAAGTGTCCGTTCTTCGCCCATATCCGCAAGGTCAACCCGCGCGGCTCCGGCGGCTTCGAACCCGTCGACGGCGAGCGCCTGCACATTATGGCGCGGCGCGGCCAGACCTATGGCGTGCGCACCGACCAGCCAAACGACGGCCGCATCGAAAACAAGCCGAGCAAGGATGTCGGCCTGCTGTTCATGGCCTTCAACGCCGATATCGCCGAGCAGTTCGAGTTCGCGCAATCGACCTGGGCCAACAACCCCGGCTTCCCCCGCGTCCCCCCGGGCGCCGGCGCTCCGGGCCTAGACCTCGTGATCGGCCAAAGCCCCAACCCGCGCCCCGACATCCACTGTCCGGTCGAATGGGGCGGCACGACCACCGCGACCACGACCGCGACACCACAGGCGGTGACGATGAAGGGCGGCGAGTATTTCTTCATGCCGTCGTTGGCGTTTTGCCGGAGCTTGTAGGGGGCAGCGAACGGACGGGGGTGGTGTGTCGACGGAACGGCTTTGCCGCGTGGCGCCCCCCTCTGCCCTGCCGGGCATCTCCCCCACAGGTGGGGAGATTGGCTAGGCTTTCCCGCTCGCTCCACTCTCATTGCTTGGGGATGCCGACACCACGAGTCGATCTCCCCCCTTGTGGGGGAGATGTCCGGCAGGACAGAGGGGGGTAACCCCACAGCACAACGCCCTACCGCTCAGACGGTCAAACCCTCAAGCGCTAACCGCATCCTCCACCACACCGGAAAAATCCACCGCCGCAAAAGCCGCCGCAATCACCTCCGGCCCGGCGCCAGCCTTCACCGCATCGGTGGACAGAATCTGCCGATAGCGCCGCGCCCCAGGCAGGCCGGTAAACAGCCCCACCATATGCCGCGCCACCTGCTGCAGCCGGCCGCCATCGGCGATATGCCGCGCCGCGTAGTCCATCATCCGGTCGCGCAGAAGCTCCCAGTCGAAGGCCCGAGCCTCCGCCCCGAAGAAGCGATGATCGACATCGGCAAGCACGCCGGCATTCTGATAGGCCGCCCGCCCGAGCATGACGCCATCGACATGCCGCAGATGCTCTTCGGCCTGATCCAGCGTCTGGATGCCACCATTGATGCCGATGAACACATCCGGCCGCGCCTGCTTGGTGCGGTAGACGATGTCGTAATCGAGCGGCGGGATCTCGCGGTTTTCCTTCGGCGACAAGCCCTTCAGCCAGGCCTTGCGCGCATGGATCCAGATCGCGTCGGCGCCGGCATCGAGCACCCGGTCGAGAAGATCAGGCAAGGCCTTCTCCGGCTCCTGCTCATCCACCCCGATCCGGCACTTCACGGTAACCGGTACCGAGGACACCTTCTTCATCGCCCGGATGCAATCCGCCACGACCTCAGGCGTCAGCATCAGGCAAGCCCCGAAGGTCCCCGATTGCACGCGGTCCGACGGGCAGCCGACATTGAGGTTGATCTCGTCGTAGTCATAGGGCGCCGCGATCTCCACCGCCTTCACCAGCTTCTCCGGATCGGAGCCGCCAAGCTGCAGCGCCACCGGATGCTCGGCGGCGTCGAAGGACAGCAACCGCTCGCGCGGCCCATGGATGATCGCGTCGGCAACGACCATCTCCGTGTAGAGCAGCGCGTTGCGACTGATCTGTCGGTGGAAATAACGGCAGTGACGATCCGTCCAGTCGATCATCGGCGCGACGGCGAAGACCGGCCGCTTCGTTTCGAGCGCCTGTTTATAGAAATGCGATGTTGTCATGCCGCGCTCATAGCGCAAAGCGCGCGAAAACGCCAGTTTCCCCGCGCAGGGCAGCAATGCCGGAACGGGCGTACCGCAAGACCGCCTTCCACGCTTCCCCCCGCTTCGCTTTTGCGGCTAAGATGATCGGACTCAAGGAAACAGCAAGAGCATCCCCGTCCCATGTCCCTCTCCTCTTCCGCCCCGGCCGCCGGCACCGTCATTCCGCTTCCCGCGCCCGTCCTCCTCCCCGTCGAAGGCACGTCCGATCGCTTCCCGGTGCGTCGCGTCTATTGCGTCGGCCGTAACTATGCCGACCACGCCATCGAGATGGGCCATGATCCGAGCCGCGAGCCGCCCTTCTTTTTCCAGAAGAACGCCGACAATCTGCTCGCCGACGGCAAGGATTTTCCCTACCCGCCGCTGTCGAACGACGTCCATTTCGAGGTCGAATGCGTGCTGGCGCTGAAATCGGGCGGCAAGGATATCGCGCTCGAAAACGCGCTCGATTGCGTCTACGGCTACGGCGTCGGCATCGATTTCACCCGCCGAGACCTGCAGGCGGACGCCAAGAAGCTCGGCCGCCCGTGGGAGCTGGCGAAAGCCTTCGAACATTCCGCTCCCGTCTCGGCAATTGTCCCGGCCGCAAGGCTCGGCCATCCCGATGCCGGCCGCGTCTGGCTCGATCTCAACGGCAAGCGCGTGCAGGATGGCGATCTCAACCAGATGATCTGGAAGGTGCCTGAAATCATCGCCGAACTCTCGAAGCTCTTCGAACTCGCCCCCGGCGACGTGATCATGACCGGCACGCCTGCGGGCGTCGGTGCGATCAAGCGCGGCGATCATATCGATTGCGGCATTGACGGCATCGCCAAGCTGTCGATCAACGTCGCCTAGAGCAATTCCAGCAAAAGTGCAGCGCGGTTTTGCGTCCGGAATTGCGTAACAAAAAGATAGAGCATTTTTGCCTTTCGAAGAAAGGCGGAAACGCTCTTAGGGAGGAATGACCATGCCGATCTATGCGCTCTCAGGCCACGAACCGGATCTGCCGCCATCAGGCACATACTGGATCGCGCCCGATGCGCATGTGATCGGCAAGGTCACGCTTGGCGGTGACGTGGGCGTCTGGTTCGGCGCGGTGCTGCGCGGCGACAACGAGCCGATCACGGTCGGCGCGGCGACGAACATCCAGGAAGGCGCCATGCTGCACACCGATCCCGGTTATCCCCTCACGATCGGCGAAGGCTGCACCATCGGCCATCATGCGATTGTCCATGGCTGCTCAATCGGAAACAATTCGCTTGTTGGCATGGGCGCCACGGTACTGAACGGCGCGAAGATCGGCAACAACTGCCTCGTCGGCGCCAATGCGCTGGTGACGGAAGGCAAGGAATTCCCCGACAACTCCCTGATCGTCGGCTCCCCCGCCCGCGCCATCCGCACCCTCGACGACAAAGCGATCGAAGGCCTCAAGCGCTCGGCGGAAAAATACGTCGCCAACTGGCAGCGTTTCGCGCGCGATCTGAAGCGGCTGGACTAATCAGGCCGCACAAGCCTCGCAAAGCCCGCGGATCTCGATCGTCGTCTTCTCGGCCTTGAACTTCTTGCCGCGCGTCCAGTCCATCAATCGATGGTCGACCTCGTGGTCGTGGAACTCCATCACCTGACCGCAGCTCTCGCAAATGGCGAAGGCGACGATGCCGTGGCTGTGGCAATTCTCGCCGGGATGCGCGCAGGCAACGAAGGAGTTGATGCTCTCAAGCCGGTGCACGACGCCATATTCGAGCAGTTTCTCAAGCGCCCGGTAGACCTGCAGCGGGGCGCGAAAACCGTGGTCGCGCAGCTTGTCGAGAATGGTGTAGGCGCTGAGCGGGCCGTCAGCCTTTTCGAGAACGTCAAAGACAAGCGCCTGGTTCTTGGTCAGTGCGGGTGCGCTCATGAGCCTTGTCCTTCCGTGGCGGCCTGGCCTCGCCCGAATTTGGGCAGCAGGCTGAGAATGAAGAGAATGAGGGCCGCGACCACGATCGACGGGCCCGACGGCGTGTCGTAGGTGAGCGAGCCGAACAGCCCGCCGACGACGGCAACCGCCCCGATCAGCGAGGCAAGCACCGCCATGATCTCGGGCGTCGACGAAAAACGACGGGCAGCAGCAGCCGGGATGATCAGCAGCGAGGTGATCAGCATGATGCCGACGATCTTCATGGCAATGGCGATGACGACGGCCATCAGCAGCATGAAGAACAGCCGCGCCCGCTCCGGCTTCAGCCCTTCGGCCTCGGCAAGCTCGGGATTGACCGTCGAGGCAAGCAGCGGTCGCCACAGCCAGGCGATCGCCGCCAGCACCAGAATGCCGCCGCCCCAGATGAAGGCGATATCGGCCTTGGACACGGCGAGGATGTCGCCGAACAGGAAGGCGATGAGGTCGATGCGCACCCAGGTCATGAAGGCGACCATGACCAGCCCGATCGCCAGCGTCGCATGCGAGAGGATGCCGAGCAGCGCATCGGCCGACAGCGCCTGCCGCTTCTGCAGCACCAGAAGCAGGATCGAGACGGCCGCCGCGACCACGAAGACCGAGAGCGTCAGGTTGAACTGCATGAGCAGCGACAGCGCCACGCCGAGCAGCGCCGAATGCGAGATCGTATCGCCGAAATAGGCCATGCGCCGCCAGATGATGAAGCAGCCGAGAGGCCCGGTGGTCAGCGCCAGACCGACGCCGGCAATGATGGCGCGGACGAAGAAATCGTCAAGCATGGCGCTCTCCCGCCGGATGCTTGTGCCCGTGCCCGTCATCGGCCGTATGATGATAGGCGTGGTCATGATGCGCATGCCCGTGATCATGGCTCGCATGCCCGTGGTCATGATGAGCATGATCATGAGAGTGCCCGGAATGATCATGGCCGTGGTGATGGCCATCGTCAGGGTGGCAATGGTCCGTCACCGAGCCATCCGCATGCAGCACGCGGCCATCGGGGAGATGCGTATGATCGTGATCGTGACTATAGACGGCAAGCGATTGCGCCGCGCGGCTGCCGAACAGGCGCACATACTCAGCACTCTGCGTCACCGCCTGCGGCGTACCCCGGCAGCAGACATGGCCGTTCAGGCAGATCACGGTATCGGTCGCCGCCATGACGACATGCAGGTCGTGCGAAATCAGCAGGATGCCGCATCCCGTCCTGTTGCGGATGGTCTTGATCAGCTCGTAGATTGCGATCTCGCCGGAAAAATCGACGCCCTGCACCGGCTCGTCGAGCACCAGCAGATCCGGCTTACGGGCAATGGCGCGCGCCATCAGCGCCCGCTGGAATTCGCCGCCGGAGAGATGCTGCACCTCGGCATTGATCATATGCGCGAGGCCGACGGCATCCAGCGCCTCGTTCATGTCGCTTGCCGAAAGCGGCCCCGTCAGCGTCATCAGCCGGCGGACCGTCAGCGGCAGCGTCCAGTCGATGGCAAGCTTCTGCGGGACATAGCCGACCTTCAGGCCGGAGGCGCGCGTCACCTTGCCCTCGTCGGCCTTCATCACCCCGATCGCCGTCTTCACTGTCGTCGATTTGCCGGAACCGTTGGGGCCGATCAGCGTCACGATCTCGCCGCGCGAGACGGAAAAATCGACGCCGCGAACCAGCCAGCGGCCGTTTCTGCGGACACCGACATTGGAAAGCGAAACGAGCGGCCTCGCCTCGGAATTTGCGGGTAATGGCATCATTTTTCCGAAAGTGCTGTTGCGCCCTGCTATCGCACACGTTATAGCATAACGCAATTGATGTAATAACATTACCTATGCAATTCAAGCGGAGCATGCACATGAAACTCGCGACCGGCCTTTCCCTGGCGCTACAAGGCCTCGCACTCCCGGCCCTCCTCCTTGCCGGCACGGCCCACGGTGCCGACGCCCCCGTCGTCGTCACCTCGATCAAGCCGGTGCACTCGCTGGTCTCCGCCATCATGCAGGGCGTCGGCACGCCGGAGCTGATCGTCGATGGCGCCGCCTCCCCGCACACCTATTCGATGAAGCCGTCCAACGCCAAGGCGCTGCAGGACGCCAAGGTTGTCTTCTGGGTCGGCCCCGGCATGGAAGCCTTCCTGGAAAAGCCGCTGGAAGCGCTCGGGGATGATGCCAGCGTCGCCGAGCTCGACAAGGCGCCGGGCCTGACCAAGCTCAAGTTCCGCGAGGGCGGCGCCTTCGAAGCCCATGACGATGGCGACCATGATGGCGATGCGCACGAAGCCGGCCACGACCACGCCAAGGAAGCGGCCGGTCACGATCACGATCACGCCGCCGAGGCACATGACGACCACGACCATGACCATGACCACGGGCATGGCGCCTTCGACACCCATCTCTGGCTCGACCCCGAAAACGCCAAGGCCATGGCCGCCGAGATCACCACAACGCTGGTGGCCGCCGACCCCGCCAACGCCCTTGCCTACCAGGCCAATGCCGAGGCGCTGAACGCCAAGCTTGACGCGCTCGACAAGGAAATCTCCGGCATCGTGTCACCGGTCAAGGACAAGCCCTTCATCGTCTTCCACGACGCCTACCAGTATTTCGAAAACCGGTACAAGGTACGCGTCGCCGGCTCCATCACCGTCAGCCCGGAAACCATCCCCGGCGCCGAACGGATCGCCGAGATCCACAAGAAGGTGGCGGACCTTGGCGCAACCTGCGTCTTCGCCGAACCGCAGTTCCAGCCGCGCCTCGTCGATGTCGTGCTCGAGGGCACCAAGGCCAAGGCCGGCGTGCTCGATCCCGAAGCAGCAACGCTCGATGCCGGCCCGGATCTCTATTTCAAGCTGATGCGCGGGATCGCCAACAATCTCAAGGACTGCCTGTCGCGCGAAAGCTGAGGCCAGCCCCACCGCATATCGAAAAAGGCGGGCACCCAGTCCGCCTTTTTCAGGTCTAATAATGTAACATTATAACATTAACTGGAGATCGCAATGAACAGGAAACTGCCGGTCACGGTCCTCTCCGGCTTCCTCGGCGCGGGCAAGACGACGCTTCTGAACCACATACTGGCGAACCGCGATGGCCTGCGCGTCGCCGTCATCGTCAACGACATGAGCGAGGTCAACATCGACGCCGCACTGGTCCGCGATGGCGGCGCCAACCTGTCGCGCACCGATGAGGCTTTGGTCGAGATGACCAATGGCTGCATCTGCTGCACGCTGCGAGACGACCTCTTGAAGGAGGTCCGCCAGCTCGCCGAGCAGGACCGTTTCGACTATTTGCTGATCGAATCCACGGGTATCGCCGAGCCCCTGCCCGTCGCCACCACCTTCGAGTTCCGCGATGAGGACGGCCTGAGCCTGTCCGATGTCGCCGAGCTCGACACCATGGTCACCGTCGTCGACGCCGCCGGCCTGCTCGCCGACTACGCCTCCACCGATTTCCTCGGCGATCGCGGCGAGACGGCGGGCGACGGCGACGACCGCACTGTGATTGACTTGCTGGTCGAGCAGATCGAGTTCGCCGACGTCGTCATCCTCAACAAGGTCGGCACCGCGACCGCCGAGCAACTGCAGGCCGCCCGCCAGATCGTCGTCGGCCTGAACCCGGACGCCCGGCTGATCGAAGCCGATTTCGGCAAGGTCCGGCCGCAGGAGGTGCTCGGCACCGGCCTGTTCGACATCGACAAGGCCGAGACCCATCCGCTCTGGTACAAGGAGATGCATGGCTTCAACGACCATGTGCCGGAAACCGAGGAATACGGCATCCGCTCCTTCGTTTATCGCGAGAAGCGTCCTTTCGATCCGACGAAACTGCAGCGCTTCTTCGATACCGCCTGGCCGGGCGTGGTGCGCGCCAAGGGCTTCTTCTGGCTGGCCACCCGGCCGCATCATGTCGGCGAAGTCAGCCAGGCCGGCGCCATCCTGCGCACCAGCCGCATGGGCACATGGTGGTCGGCGGTGCCGAGAGAACGTTGGCCGGACGATCCGCGCTTCATGACGGCGATCGGACCCTATCTGCACCCCGTCTGGGGCGACCGCCGCCAGGAGATCGTCTTCATCGGCGCCGACCCGATGGACGAAGCCTGGATCCGCGAGCGTCTCGATGCATGTCTTGTCGGTGCCGAGGAGTTCACTCCGGACAAATGGCGCGACATGCCCGATCCCTTCGCCCGCTGGGGAGACCAGGCCGCATGAAGGCGCAGGCGATCAGGAAGTATCAATGCGTCTGCGAGGAATGCGACCCGCTGCCGCCGATCGAGGTCCTGTCGGCGCCACCCGAGGCAGAAGAGCGCAAGCCGGGTACCGGCGTTCTCAGCAAATTGGCGGCGCGGCTGGGGCGCAATGCGCCCGAAAGACAGACATGAAAAAGGGCGGCCGAAGCCGCCCTTTCTGCACAAATCACATCGGCCGATCAGCGGCCGGTGATGATGTTGGAGATCACATTGCTGGCAATGTTGATCATCAGGTAGTCGTTGTTGACCTGCACCCAGCGATAGCCGCGCGGCGGAGGCGCCAGGCGATAGCGGCGGTAGTCGCGCACTTCGCGCATGTTGCGGCGCTCGGCAGGGCTCATGCGATGGCCGCGGCTCCACTTGTACTTGGTGACATGCACGTCGCGCTCGACGTGAACGGGGCGGCGATGATGGTCCTGGGCGCTCGCTTCGGTTGCAGCAACCAGCGGCGCGGCCAGGAAAGAAGCGGAGAGAAGAACGGCAAACATCTTTTTCATCGGGGTTTCCTCGTGTTGAACACGCCCCATACCTAGCCCCGAAATGATGAACCGAATCTGAAAGTTTGATTAAATTTGAGTAATGAAAACACATGTTTAAAAGCATATATTAAATTAGAAATCGCGACATCATCCCGCGAAAGAACGATGTCGCTGCTTCTCAAAGCTCGTCGTAATTGAACCAGTCGAAATCGGCCGCCTTCGCCCGACCCGACGTATCGAAGGCAAAGACGCCGGCGAATGCGCCGGTAAACGAGCCATGCTCACCGCGCCCGCCTTCGTCCGAAACCACGCCGGCGTCGAGCACCGGCCCGATCGCCCGCCAAGCGCCCATGCCCTCCGTCTGCCAGAAGAACTGCAGGTCGTTATCGCGGATTTCCATGGAAAGCTGGACCCGGCCCCTGGCGGGAAGCGCCTCGCCACTGCCGGCGGGAAAGCTTAGCCGGCCGTTCGGATAATCGCCGTCGCAGGAGAGGATCGTCACGCAACGTCCGAGCTTCTCGTGCAGCGTCACCGCGACCGCGTGGAACTTGTGCCTGTTGTAATAGTGCGTCAGCCCGGCCACCTGCTGATAGGTGTCGGGATCGAACTCGACGACCGTCTCGGCCCGGAAGCTGTGATGCTCCTGCCGCCGCGCCACCAGCGCCTGCTCGAACCATGAGCCGATGCTCTCGCGGGCGATCAGCCTCAAATGACCGGGCCGCTCCGTGAGGTTGAAGATCCGCTCCGGCTTCGGCGTGCGCAGCCACTGGAAATCATCAGGCAGCGTGCCGCCTTCAAAGCTGTACTCGCTGCGCATCGGCGTCTCGGCCTGCACGGCACCACCAAGTCCCGGCACGGTGACATCTGGCACCGTGGTGCCATTCTCAAGATAGAGCCAGCCGTCATCCTTCCAGACGCATTTCTGCAGGCTGGTTTCGCGCCCGAGCGTGCAGCGCCGCTTGGGCGGCATAGGCCGGCCGCAGAGGTGCGTATGGTAGACCTGACCATCGGGCGTTTCGACATACTGCCCATGCCCTGCCCGCTGCAGAATGGCTTCCGGGTGGTCCTTCGAGGTGATGAGGTGCTTGTTCGGGTGCATCTCATAGGGTCCGGCGATGTCGCGCGACCGCGCCATCGTCACCGCGTGGTCGTAGCCGGTGCCGCCCTCGGCCGTCGTCAGATAATAATAGCCGTTGCGCTTGAAGAGATGCGGCCCTTCGACAAGCCCGAGCGAGCTGCCCGCGAAGATGTTGCGGATCGGACCCTTCAGCGATTTCGTCTCCGCATCCCATTCCTGCAGCAGGATACCATCAAAGGCCGGTGATTTCGGCGCGCCGCCAAAACTCTCGGTGCGATGGTTCCACTGCATGTTGAGGAACCACTTGCGGCCGTCATCGTCATGAAACAGCGACGGGTCGAACCCCGACGAGTTCACGTAGATGGGCTCCGACCACTCGCCTTCGATGGTTGGCGAGGTCACGATATAATTATGCGCATCCTTGAAGTTGCCGTCGAAGCGCTTGACGTCTGTATAGACGAGCCAAAACAGCCCATCGGCATAGGAGAGACAGGGCGCCCAGATGCCGCAGCTGTCAGGGTTGCCGCGCATGTCGAGCTGCGACGCCCGCTCCAGCGGCCGCCGCACCAGCGTCCAGTTCACCAGATCGCGCGAGTGGTGGATCTGCAC
>NZ_DDHH01000048.1:0-181 GCF_002338015.1 Rhizobium sp. UBA1881 | reverse complement strand
GCGCGAGTGGTGGATCTGCACGCCAGGATACCACTCAAAGGTCGAGGTCGCGATATAGTAATCCTCGCCGACACGGCAGATCGACGGGTCCGGATTGAAACCCGGCAGGATTGGATTGCGGATCATGGTGACGTCTCCTCCCACAGCCGCGCATTCTGCGGCACGTACATCACATCATATA